>CAMWOK010000175.1 GCA_947175845.1 uncultured Lachnospiraceae bacterium
TTAACTGTTTCCTGGCGTCCTTTTCTTACTAATTGGTTAAATGTTGGCATTCCTTTTCACCTCCTGTTAATTTCAAAACTAAATGCCGTGCAGCCGTCCGTCCCTGAAAATTACGCTGCAGGGCAGCTGCAATACAAATGCAATTAGGCACATTGTATGGTATCTTTATACACATACTAGAATAGTATACTTACATGATTTGGGAATGTCAATCTTTTTTTGAAAATATTTTCAAAAAATCGTAACAGTTCAGCCATAACCATTCATAAGTTGTCGGATTGTACGATCTGACAATTAATTTTAGCGATGGCTGAACTGTTACAAAAAATCGGGCAAGTCTGCACCTGCCCGATCCCTTATCTCACTGTATGTCTCATTCCATGACTCCGACGGGCTCTGCCTCAGCTGTCATGCTGTCCTCCACCGCCATCTCTTCGTCCTCCGGGTCGTACCCGAATTCCATCTCATCCTCTATGTCAAATTCTGCCTCAGGTTCCATGTCCGTGTTAAGCTTCACGTTTCTGTAACGCCTCAACCCGGTTCCTGCAGGGATCAGTTTTCCGATGATAACGTTCTCCTTGAGTCCGATCAGCGGATCGATCTTGCCCTTGATTGCCGCCTCGGTCAGAACCTTCGTCGTCTCCTGGAAGGATGCTGCCGACAGGAAGGAACTGGTCGCAAGCGCTGCCTTTGTGATGCCAAGGATCACGTCCTTGTACTCCGCGGGCTGTTTTCCTTCGTTGTACAGCTGCTCGTTGATGTCCTCAAGCTCAATGCCATCCACCAGCGTACCAGGCAGAAACTCTGTGTCGCCGCTCGTCTCGATGCGCTTCTTCTTGAGCATCTGACGCACAATGACCTCGATATGCTTGTCAGCGATGTCAACACCCTGCAGACGGTATACCCTCTGCACCTCGCGCAGAAGGTAATTCTGAACTGCGCCGATCTTCTTAATCTCGAGAAGGTCATGCGGGTTGACGCTGCCCTCTGTCAGCTCGTCTCCGGCCTCAAGTTCCGCCCCGTCGGCGATCTTGATGCGGGATCCGTACGGAATCAGATACGTTTTCTCGTTGATGCCGTCCGATACGATAATCTCACGTTTTTTCTTCGTGTCCTTTATCGTCGCCTTGCCGCCAAACTCCGCAATGATTGCAAGTCCTTTCGGCTTTCTCGCCTCAAAAAGCTCCTCCACGCGCGGAAGACCCTGCGTGATGTCGTCGCCGGCAACGCCGCCGCTGTGGAATGTTCTCATCGTGAGCTGTGTACCCGGCTCACCGATGGACTGTGCGGCAATGATGCCGACCGCCTCACCAATCTGAACAGGCTCACCGGTTGCCATGTTGGCGCCGTAACATTTTGCGCAGATTCCGATGTGGGATTTGCAGCAAAGAATATTTCGTATCTTGACCTTCTCGACAGGCTCACCGTTCGCGTCGACGCCCTTGCTCAGAATCCGGGCCGCCCTGCTCGGTGTGATCATGTGATTTTTCTTGACAAGAACGTTGCCGTCCCTGTCCTTGATATCCTCGCAGGAATATCTGCCTGTGATTCTGTCCTTCAATCCCTCGATGGTCTCCTTGCCGTCCATGAACGCCGCCACTTCCATACCCGGGATAACGTCCTTGCCCTCACAGCAGTCTATCTCGCGGATGATCAGTTCCTGGCATACATCGACCATTCGGCGTGTCAGATAACCGGAGTCCGCCGTGCGGAGCGCAGTGTCGGACATACCTTTGCGCGCGCCGTGCGCTGACATAAAGTACTCCAATACGTCAAGTCCCTCTCGGAAGTTGGACTTGATAGGCAGCTCGATCGTGCGTCCTGTCGTGTCCGCCATCAGTCCGCGCATACCGGCCAGCTGCTTGATCTGCTGGTTGGAACCACGCGCGCCGGAATCCGCCATCATAAAGATGTTATTGTACTTGTCAAGACCGCCGATCAGCTTGTCGGTCAGCGCGTCGTCCGTCTCCTTCCAGGTTTCCACGACTGCCTTGTAGCGCTCCTCGTCCGTCATCAGTCCGCGCCGGAAATTCATCGTGATGCGGTCAACCGTCTTCTGCGCTTCCGCAAGCATCTGCGGTTTCTCCGCCGGTACTGTCATATCCGAGATGGAAACCGTCATGGCTGCGCGCGTCGAGTACTTGTATCCCATCGCCTTGATGCTGTCGAGCACCTCCGCCGTCTTCGTCGCGCCATGGATGTTGATAACCTTCTCCAGAATCTGTTTCAGACCCTTTTTGCCGACATGGAAGTCCACCTCGGGAAGCAGGAGGTTCTCCTCCTTGCTTCTGTCCACAAACTCCAGATCCTGCGGCAGGATTTCATTGAAGATAAAACGCCCCAGCGTTGACTCCACGATACCCGTCAGCACCTCGCCGTCCGGCATGGTCTTTTCCACCCGCACCTTGATCCGCGAGTGGAGTGTGCAGGCTTTATTTTCATAGGCGAGAATCGCCTCGTTCACGCTCTTAAAATACTTGCCCTCGCCGAGTGCTCCCGGTCTCTCCTGCGTCAGATAGTAGATGCCGAGCACCATATCCTGCGAAGGCACGGCAACCGGACCGCCGTCGGACGGTTTGAGCAGATTGTTCGGGGACAGGAGCAGGAAACGGCACTCCGCCTGCGCCTCCACTGACAACGGGAGATGCACCGCCATCTGGTCACCGTCAAAGTCGGCGTTGAACGCTGTACACACCAGCGGGTGGAGCTTGATCGCCTTACCTTCCACCAGTATCGGCTCAAACGCCTGGATGCCGAGTCTGTGCAGTGTCGGTGCACGGTTGAGCATGACAGGATGCTCCTTGATAACCTCCTCGAGCACATCCCACACCGCCTGATCGAGCTTCTCGACCAGCTTTTTGGCGTGTTTGATATTCTGCGATATCTGCCTTGAGACAAGCTCCTTCATGACAAAGGGCTTGAAGAGCTCAATCGCCATCTCCTTCGGCAGACCACACTGATAAATCTTCAATTCAGGACCGACCACGATAACGGAACGACCAGAGTAGTCAACACGTTTTCCGAGCAGGTTCTGACGGAAACGGCCGCCTTTTCCCTTCAACATATCCGACAGGGACTTGAGTGCCCTGTTTCCAGGCCCTGTGACCGGACGCCCGCGTCTTCCGTTGTCGATCAGCGCGTCGACCGCCTCCTGGAGCATTCGCTTCTCATTGCGCACGATAATATCCGGCGCCCCAAGCTCAAGCAGTCTTTTCAGACGATTGTTTCTGTTGATGATTCTGCGGTACAGATCATTTAAGTCAGACGTCGCAAACCTGCCGCCGTCGAGCTGGACCATCGGGCGCAGATCGGGCGGCAGAACCGGGATCGCGTCCATGATCATCCACTCCGGCCTGTTGCCGGATGCCCGGAAGGACTCGACAACTTCCAGTCTCTTGACAATCTTGGCGCGCTTCTGCCCCTTTGTATTGTCATTTTTGAGTTCCGCTGAGAGCTCTGTGCACTCTTTCTCAAGCTCAATCGCCTCGAGCAGTTCCTTGATCGCCTCGGCACCCATGCCGACGCGGAACGTATTTTTGCCCCACTTCTCGACATTGTCCTGATATTCCTTCTCGGACAGAACCTGCTTGTAATCGAGCGTAGTCTCTCTCGGGTCCAGCACGATATACGATGCGAAATACAGTACCTTCTCAAGCACGCGCGGCGTCAGATCCAATATCAGTCCCATGCGGCTTGGGATTCCCTTGAAGTACCAGATATGGGACACCGGCGCCGCAAGTTCAATATGCCCCATGCGCTCCCTGCGCACGCTCGACTTTGTGACTTCCACGCCGCAGCGGTCGCAGATTACGCCTTTATAACGAATCTTCTTGTATTTTCCACAATGACATTCCCAGTCCTTGCTGGGGCCAAAGATCTTCTCGCAGTACAGACCATCCCGCTCAGGCTTCAATGTCCTGTAGTTGATGGTTTCCGGTTTCGTTACCTCGCCTCTTGACCACTCTCTGATTTTCTCAGGAGAAGCCAGACCAATTTTGATCGCATCAAAAGAGATAGACTGGCTCTGTTCATTTTTATTCTCAGACATTTTGGCACTCCTTCCAGATTTTGTTCCTAAAACTCATCGTCATCATCAAAGCTGTCGTCGTCGCCGTCAAACTCATCATCCGAATAATCATCCTCATCAAAATCATCCTCGGCGTCAACCAAATCCCCGCTCGCAGCGTCAAATTCTTTCTGCTGATAGCCATCGAGATTCTCCCTGTTGTCATATTTGCGGTCGCCTTCCATCTCAACCCTAAAATCTGTCTCTGTGTAGTCGACGGACTCCTTGAGTTCCACTTCGTTTTGATTCTCGTCGTACACTTTCACGTCGAGACCGAGCGACTGAAGCTCCTTGAGCAGTACCTTGAACGACTCCGGTATACCAGGCTCCGGTATATTCTCTCCCTTGATGATCGCCTCGTAAGTCTTCACGCGTCCCACGACGTCATCCGATTTCACAGTCAGGATCTCCTGCAGTGTGTGGGATGCGCCGTAAGCCTCAAGCGCCCAGACTTCCATCTCTCCAAAGCGCTGTCCGCCGAACTGCGCCTTACCGCCGAGCGGCTGCTGTGTAACCATGCCGTACGGTCCGGTGGAGCGCGCGTGAATCTTGTCATCTACCAGATGGTGCAGTTTCAGGTAATGCATGTGCCCGATCGTGACCGGGCTGTCAAAATACTCGCCTGTCCTGCCGTCGCGCAGACGCACCTTTCCGTCTCTTGAGATGGGCACGCCCTTCCAGAGCTTTCTGTGTTCCCTGTTCTCTGACAGATAGTCCATCACCTCCGGCAGAAGCTCTGCCCCGTGCTTAGCCTCAAACTCCTCCCACTCGAGATTTACATAGTCATTTGCAAGGTCGAGTGTGTCCATGATATCCAGCTCGTTCGCACCGTCGAACACAGGCGTGGACACATTGAATCCCAGCGCCTTTGCCGCCAGCGAGAGATGGATTTCCAGTACCTGTCCGATATTCATACGCGAGGGAACGCCCAGCGGATTCAGCACGATATCAAGCGGTCGTCCATTGGGAAGATACGGCATATCCTCCACCGGAAGCACGCGCGAGACGACACCCTTGTTTCCGTGGCGTCCGGCCATCTTGTCTCCAACCGAAATCTTTCTCTTCTGCGCGATGTAAATGCGCACGGTCTGATTCACTCCCGGCGCAAGCTCTGTGTCGCCGTTTGCCCTAGAGAAGACCTTTGCGTCCACAACCACACCGTACTCACCGTGCGGTACTTTCAGCGAAGTATCGCGTACCTCGCGCGCTTTCTCGCCAAAGATCGCACGCAGCAGACGCTCCTCCGCAGTCAGCTCCGTCTCGCCCTTCGGCGTCACCTTGCCGACAAGGATATCTCCGGCGCGGACCTCCGCACCGATCCGGATAATTCCCCTGTCGTCCAGATCCTTGAGCGCATCGTCACCGACGCCCGGCACATCCCTTGTGATCTCCTCTGGTCCGAGCTTTGTGTCGCGCGCATCTGTCTCGTACTCTTCTATATGAATGGAGGTGTACACATCCTCCATGACAAGCCGTTCGCTCAAAAGCACGGCATCCTCATAGTTGTAGCCTTCCCAAGTCATGAACCCGATCAGCGGATTTTTGCCAAGTCCAAGCTCTCCCCCGCTGGTGGACGCGCCGTCGGCAATCACCTGGCCAGCCTCCACATGATCGCCCTTGAACACGATCGGCTTCTGGTTATAGCAGTTGGACTGGTTGCTTCGCTCAAACTTATGCAGCCTAAACTCAGCCTTCTCGCCGTCATCATAAGCGATCCGGATCAGCTTTGACGACACGTACGTGATCGTGCCGGATTTCTTCGCAACCACGCACACGCCGGAGTCGACCGCCGCCTTGACCTCGATGCCCGTGCCCACTACAGGCGCCTCTGTAAATAAGAGCGGCACCGCCTGTCGCTGCATGTTGGACCCCATCAGCGCGCGGTTGGCATCATCATTCTGCAAAAATGGAATCAGCGCTGTCGCAACGGAAAATACCATCTTCGGCGACACGTCCATGTAGTCAAACATCGCCTTTGGATACTCCTGCGTCTCGTCGAGATAGCGGCCGGACACAGAATTGCGCACAAAGTAGCCGTTCTCGTCAAGCTGCTCGTTCGCCTGTGCCACATGGTAATTGTCCTCCTCGTCAGCGGTCATGTAGACCACCTCGTCTGTGACGCGCGGATTCTTCGGATCCGTCTTGTCGATCTTGCGGTAAGGCGCCTCGACAAAACCGTACTCATTGATTCTCGCGTAGGATGCGAGCGAGTTGATCAGACCGATGTTGGGTCCCTCAGGCGTCTCGATCGGACACATTCTGCCATAGTGCGAATAGTGTACGTCCCGGACCTCGAATCCCGCGCGGTCCCTGGAAAGACCGCCTGGTCCCAGCGCGGAGAGACGCCGCTTGTGCGTCAGCTCGCCGAGCGGGTTGTTCTGGTCCATAAACTGTGACAGCTGCGAGGAGCCAAAAAACTCTTTGATGGCAGCCTGTACAGGTTTGATGTTGATCAGCGCCTGCGGCGACA
>CAMWOK010000176.1 GCA_947175845.1 uncultured Lachnospiraceae bacterium
TTATGCTCACGGCAAAGGTTGAGGACGGGGACAAGATTATGGGGCTGACCATCGGGGCGGACGACTATATCACAAAGCCGTTCAACCCGCTCGAGGTCGTCGCGCGGGTGAAGACGCAGCTTCGGCGCTACACGCGCTATAATGTCGGGACAGAGTGCGCGCGAAAGACTGCGGCAAAACAGAGTGGGATAGATATCAGAGGGCTGCATATCTCGAGGGACAACCACAAATGCCAGTTAAATGGAAAGATCCTGACACTGACGCCGACGGAGTTTGACATTCTGTGGTATCTGTGCAGCCGGCGCGGGACCGTTGTGCCGTCGGAGGAGCTCTTTGAGGCAGTCTGGGGAGAAAAGTATCTCGACAACAACAACACCGTGATGACGCATATCGCAAGGCTGCGGGAGAAGATGCGGGAACCGGCGCGCCGCCCCAAATATATCAAGACGATATGGGGAGTGGGGTACACGATTGAATAGCAGGGAACTTTGGAGGAGGATGCGACACAATGCCACAGATTCATGTGATGATAAAGCCCGCTTCCGGATTGTGTAATATGAGATGCGCGTACTGTTTTTATGCGGATGAGATGGCGAAGCGGAAGCAGGCTTCCCGCGGGATGATGAGCGCTGAGACGCTCGAGCATGTCGTGCGGGAAATCTTTTGTTTCGCGGAAAAACAGTGCACGATCGCCTTTCAGGGAGGGGAGCCGACGCTGGCGGGACTGGAATTTTACAGGCTGTGCGTGCAGCTGGTAAAGAAATACAATACGAAGAATGTGAAGGTGTCTTTTGCGCTTCAGACGAACGGGTATGCGCTGGATGAACAATGGTATTCTTTTTTTGCCCAAAACAAATTTCTGATAGGGCTGTCCATTGACGGCATAAAGGCGACCCACGACTGCTTTCGCAGGGATGTCAACGGGAAGGAAACCTATTTTCATGTGCTGGAAAAAGCGCAGGGGTTAAGGCGTGCAGGCGTGGACTTCAATATTCTGACGGTGGTAAATGGGAAAACTGCGCCGAAAATCCGCAGAATCTACGAAAACTATAAGAAAATGGGCTTTTCCTGGCAGCAGTACATTGCCTGCCTGGACCCCATATGGGAGGTTCCCGGCTGTCAGGAGTACGCGCTGCCCCCGCAGGCGTACGGAAAGTTTTTGATTGAACTGTTCGAACTGTGGGATCTGGACCTGAGACAGGGAAGGCAGCCTTACATCCGCCAGTTCGAAAACTATATCGGAGTGCTTCTGGGATATCTGCCCGAATCCTGTGATCAGCGGGGCGTATGCAGCAGCCAGAATATCGTTGAGGCGGACGCAAGCGTGTACCCGTGCGATTTTTATGCGCTGGATGGCTACTGCCTCGGCAATCTGCAAACGGACAGTTTCGCGGTGATAGAACAGCGCAGAAAAGAGAGCGGATTTTTACAGCAGTCGATAAACCATACACACAACTGCAAAACATGTTCCTACTTTATGATTTGCCGCGGCGGATGCCGCAGGCATCGGGAACAGCCGGGAACGAACTATGGAGAAAATTATTTCTGTGAGTCCTACAGACTGTTTTTCGACGCCTGTCTGCCGCGCATGAAGGAGATAGCGGCAAAGCTGGCGCCGGTCCGGTCAGGCAGATGCGAGGGCGGGAGTTGCGTATGATTAAGTGGATTAAAAAAGATGCTGCCAAAAGGCAGCGGCGGGACAGCGGGTATCAGCAGCTCAAGACAAAGCTGCTTTTTGTCACGATCTTTACAATGGTTACTGCCGTGATGCTGGTCATTGCGCTCTACATGTTCATATTCCGCGGGCATTTTGCCAATGCGGTGGTTGGATTTCTGAGCAATTTTATCTATGCAAAATATGAGGACGCCTACGACAGGGCATACACGACGTATCATCTTGTGGTGCGCCAGTACATTAGCTGGTATTTCGTGGCAGGGATGGTGGCTGTCTTTGTCATTGCACAGGTGATTTACCTCAACAGCTTCATCCGTTATTTTGTGGAAATCAACCGCGGCATTGACGCGCTGCTGACGGAAAATACCGGGGATGTCATACTGCCGCAGGAGCTTGCGACGACGGAGCGCAAGATTAATTCCATCAAGCACACGCTCGAGCAGCGAAAGAGTGACGCGCAGCTTGCCGAGCAGCGCAAAAATGACCTGATTGTCTATCTGGCGCACGATCTCAAGACGCCGCTGACGAGCGTTATCGGGTATCTTACGCTGCTGCGGGACGAGCCGCAGATTTCGCAGGAGCTTCGCTGCCGCTACACGGGTATCGCGCTCGAGAAGGCAGAGCGTCTCGAGGATCTGATCAATGAATTTTTTGATATCACGCGCTTTAATCTGACGACGCTCACGCTGGAAAAGGAACAGATTCATCTGAGCCGTATGCTGGAGCAGATTGCCAGTGAGTCGGTCCCGGTTCTGGAGGAACATGAATTGCAGTGGCGGCTGGAGATTGCGCCGGATATTGAGATTTGGGGCGACGCGGACAAACTTGCAAGGGTCCTGGACAACCTGATACGAAATGCGGTCAGCTACAGCTATGCCGGCACGGAGATTCTCCTGTTTGCACAGACGGAGAAGGACATGGTAAAGATTATGGTCAAAAATCACGGCAGGACCATTGCGCCCGACAAACTGGAACATATATTTGAACAGTTTTACCGGGCGGACGCCGCGCGCTCGTCGGCGACCGGCGGCGCAGGGCTGGGGCTTGCCATTGCAAAGGAGATTGTGGAGCTGCACGGCGGCACGATCACGGCGGCGAGCGCGAACGGGTGCACGATACTTATAGTGACGCTTCCATGTAAGACAGGATTGCCCTGTTAATTTTCTCGCGCAGCTTGAGCAGCCATTTTGTCTCATGCGGATATTGCTGGAATGTGATGGGCGGGATGCCCTCCTCAAGGAGTCTGTGCGTCTCTTCTTTTCCGGCAAGCGATTCGAGCAGCAACAGTGCGCGATGGTCCTGAAAGGCTTCCCGAAGCACCTTGATGCGCAGGGAGTTCACCGGGCCATCCTCGCCGGGATACACCAGAAAAGCGTCGCCGGACGGGAAGCATGCGTCTGCGTCCGTATTGAGAAACGGGTTGATTTTTTTCACGGAAAGCCCGGAGTACCAGTGATTGTATCCCCAGTGCAGAAATCCTTTGATGTTGTGTCGATACAGCTGGACGCCGAGGATGCGGCAGCGGTTTGAGGGCATGGCCAGGAAGCGGTTGGACAGGTAGTTCTGATATTGTCCGCAGCAGTAGTACGCCCACAGATTTTCCACATGCTGTTCCAGAAACGCGTCGATGGCGCTGGTTGCCGTGACCGGGCTTGTCAGCATACTTTTCTCGAACAGAGGGTAGTCGGAGAGCGCATCTAAAATGGGGTAGGCTCCAATCAGCTTTTTCACGAACGCGCTCAGCCTGCTGTAGCGCTCAAGGCTGTCCTCGCCCGGCTCATCTGAAATATGGAAAAATACATGCTCCGGCCCTGCCTTGCTGTCGAGATAGCCTGTCAGCGCGGGCAAAAACTGCTCGAGAAACGCCAGATACGCAGCGTCCTCGGAAGCGATATGCCAGCCAAACATCTTGCGGTCTTCACCGTTCTCGTGCACGACGATTTTCGGCGTGGCCTTTGCCCCCCACTGCGTAAACAAATGCGGCATCTCAAAGTACTCGATGCCGTTTGCCTGCCCCATGGCAATCCATTTGCCAAGATTGCCAAAGTCAAAGTGATAGCTGTCACCTGTTTTTTGGATGGAGACGAGCTGTACGGTCAGGCGTTCCGTGTCAATTTTGGTGTCGAGGGGCGGTGTGAATACCGGTGTGAGCAGCATATTGACGCCGTGTTCGGCGGCATTGCGCACATAGGCGCTTATCATATCCCACCAGCGCGGTGTGAGCGGTTCGAGGCCGTACCAGGTGCTGATACAGTCGCAGGCAAACCATTCCGTGTGCAGTATCTGCTGTCTGGGCAGTTCTGCCGGGAGCACACAGAGTGTGAAAATCTGCGTTCCGCGCCAGCCTGCACACTCCTGCGGGGCGGAGTCGTCCTGTTCCTGCAACGTGATCTGGATCGGGTACGTGCCAGGCGGCGTGTCTAGGCCGACGGCGATGCTTATCCAGATGGAGCGCCACTGATTGGGATAGGCATAGAGTGCGCTGTCGGGGGTGACAAGATACAGGGGATCCGGGTAGAGTCCCGGTGTATCGCGCAGCACAAAGTCGTCCCCGTCGCCGTAGGACGGCAGTTCTGACGGAACCAGTCCGACCTGATAGAGGTGTGGTTCCAGTGCAAGGCCGCCCATATCAACGCGCGCGTGGAGATTTTTAACCAGCCGGTCAGCGCGGTAGGCTGCCTGAAATGAGAAAACTTCACCCCGCAGGGTGGAACCACACGCGCAGGTGTGGTCCGTTAAGTCGGTGTCCGGAAAAACTTTGGTCAGCGAGCTGACACAGGTTATTTGGATGTGATTCATAGATTGTGTGGTCGTCCTTTCCAGTTAAAGCTGTCTTATCTGGTTGACCGGTATTCTGAAACGTTGAAGTTCCTTATTGGTCAACCGCTCTGCGCGCGCTTCGCTCCACAGATTTCAATTTTGTTACTTCCTGTTCATTCAGGGCAAATAAAACTGCCATTTAATCTTGGTTCATGCGTCCATAGCGCTTGGTCACTGCCAGAATTTCTTTCTGGAGGGCAGTGCTCAGTTCCTTTGTCTGGATTCTCCAGCGCCAGTTTGTTCCCAAAGTGGAGGGCGTGTTCATGCGGCTTTCGTTGTCGTACCCGAGATAATCCTGTATCGGAATGATACAGGTCCGGGCAACGCTGCGCATCACCAGGGAGATCAGCGGCTTGTACAGCAGTTTTTCCGGTGTGTACTGGTCGCAGAGGTAGTTGCGCACCATCTGCAGGTCTTTTTTCGGAATGCTGTTGAACCATCCGACAAGTGTCTCGTTGTCGTGTGTACCTGTGTAGGCAACGCTGTTCTCAGTAAAGTTGTGCGGAAAATAGTCGCTGGCTGAACCGGAATCCCTCGAGTCAAACGCAAACTCCAGCACTTTCATGCCGGGGAATCCGCTGTCGCGCACCAGCTGGCGGACGGAGTCTGTCACGTAGCCCAGATCCTCCGCGATGACTTCGTGTCTGCCCAGCCGTCGTTCCATCGTGCGGAACAGATCGATTCCGGGGCCTTTTTCCCACTGCCCGTTCACGGCAGTTTCCTCGCCGTACGGAATAGAGTAGTACTCGTCAAACCCGCGGAAATGGTCAATGCGCACGACATCATACATCTGGAAGCAATACCAGAGACGCGTGATCCACCAGTCATATCCTGTCTGCTTGTGGTACTCCCAGCGATAGAGCGGATTGCCCCACAGCTGGCCGTCTGCAGCAAACCCATCCGGCGGGCATCCTGCGACGGATATCGGGAGATTTTCCTCATCCAGCTGGAACAGCTCCGGGTGGGACCAGGTGTCCGCGCTGTCCATTGCCACGTAAATAGGGATGTCTCCAACGATCTGAATCCCCTTCTCATTCGCGTATTCCCGCAGCTTTTTCCACTGGCTGAAAAATTGGAACTGCAAATACTGCTGGAACTCAATGTCAAAATACAGTTCCCGGCGGTAGTAATCCATAGCGTTTGACCAGCGCAGCCGGATGTCCTCTGCCCACTCTGTCCATGGCCTGCCTTCAAACCGTTCCTTTACAGCCATAAACAGGGCGTAGTCTGACAGCCACCAGTCATTTTCTTCCACAAACTTCTGGTATGCGGCGTTCTTGCTGATGTCGCTGCGCTCATATGCCTTGCGCAGGAGCGGATAGCGGTTTATGTACATTTTTTCATAGTCGATGTCTTTCTCATCGCTGCCAAAGTCGGCTTTGTCGCACTCTGCCTTTGTCAGCACACCCTCCTCGATCAGGGCCTCCAGGCTGATAAAATAGGGATTTCCGGCAAATGTGGAAAAAGACTGGTACGGGGAGTCCCCGTAGCTGGTGGGGCCAAGCGGCAGAATCTGCCAGTAGGTCTGTCCTGCCTCTTTCAGCCAGTCTACGAAGTCGTAAGCACTCTGGGAAAAACAGCCGATGCCGTATTTTGACGGCAGGCTGGTGATGGGCAGCAGGATGCCCGCGGATCTGTTCATATCAATATTCCTCCTTTTTTATCGAAAGCTCTTAACCCAGTTGATGAGCGAATCATGGTACACGTTGTCTGTGACATCTTTGCGCATCTGGTCGGTCACGGGGCCGTTTTTCTCCATGATAGCTAGAATTGCCTCTTGCAGTCCCGCGATTCTGCCGCGCTCAAAGTCCTCCGAAACCGCGGGGGCGCTGTCTGCGCTGGCAGTTTGTACAGGGACGGTATTGGTCAAAGCTGTATCGTCATGAGGTGTTTTTGTGGCGGCGGTGGGAGCTTGTGGCGCGGGTTTTGCGGCGGTGGGAGCTTGTGGTTCGGGGGTTTAGTTTTATTCAGCATTTTTCACA
>CAMWOK010000177.1 GCA_947175845.1 uncultured Lachnospiraceae bacterium
TCCAGCGTGGCAAAGATCTTGAGAGAGAGAGGGTACGAGTACTCCTAGACGGGAAACATCTTTCGCCAGCTCGCCATGGAAAAAGGAGTATCTGTAGAGGAATTTAACAAACAGGTCAATGAGGCGGCGGGCCGCGGGGACCATTCTGTGGATAAAATGATCGATGATACGACGACAAAAATTGGCGAGGAGCGGGACAATGTTGTGTTTGATTCGCGGCTCGCATGGCATTTTGCGCCCAGGAGCTTTAAGGTGTTCATCATCACGGACATTGACGAGGCGAGCCGGCGTGTGTTCAGCGATAGCCTGCGCGCAGATTCGGAGTCCTATGAATCGCAGGCTGCCTGCAAAAAAGCGCTGATTAACAGGCAGAAGCTTGAGACAGTGCGGTATCAGGAAATTTACGGCATAGACTACTATGACATGAGCAATTACAATCTGGTGATAGAGAGCACAAGCGCGTCGCCGGACGAGATTGTCCAGGAGATACTGGATAAAATGGTCGATTACGCAAACAGCTCTTTTGACAAGATGATAGAGCTCAATCCCGCTTCGATCGAATCGGCAGATGTGCCGGATGCAAGCGGGATCGAAGTTACAGAAAAAGGCGGCAGATTTACATTGAGCGCGGGCAAAAGCTGTCTTGACGCGGCACTAAAACAGGGAGTAAAGTTTGTGAAAGTCAGGATTTCCGGTACACAGCCGGGCGGGGAGGACAGTTTCATGAATTTTTCCAGAATGACAGAATAACATAGGGGAAAAGGAACGCAAGATGGATCGGTTATTGGTTGTTGAGGATGACAGAGAGTTAAATCAGGGCTTGTGTAAGGCGCTGCGCGCGGATGGCTTTGTAGTGTTTTCCAGCCTGAATATGAAGGATGCGCGACAACAACTGCTCCTTGGAGGCATAGCGCTGGTTCTGCTGGATGTCAATCTCCCGGACGGGAGTGGCATTGAACTGCTGGGTTCGATTAAACAAGCCACTCCTGAGGTTTCTGTCATCCTGCTCACCGCAAATGATACGGACATTGACATTGTGGAAGGACTGGAGCGGGGAGCCGACGATTATATCACCAAACCGTTTTCCCTGTCGGTACTGCGGGCGCGGATCCATACGCAGCTGAGGAAAGCTGCGCTTCCGGCAAAGACCGGACAAAAGATTTGTATTGGCCATTTTTCCTTTGATTTTCAGAACATGCAGTTTCTGGTGGGAGAGGACAGTGTGGAGCTGAGCAAGACCGAACAAAAGCTGCTCCGCATATTGGTAGAAAATCAGGGCTGCACAGTGAGCAGAGGCGATCTGATTGATCGCATCTGGACCGACGGCGCCGAGTACGTGGACGAGAACGCACTCTCCGTCACGGTCAACAGGCTCCGAAACAAGCTGGGCGCGCAGAACGATATCCGGACAATCTACGGGATCGGATACAGCTGGGGGAAGGGATAGCCTGGATTGTTGCAAAACTGTAAGAATCTGAGAGCGTTCCGGAAAGAATGTAGTAAGAATTATGTGAGATAATCTGTATGTAGCAGGGGAAGCGCTGTCTACATACATTTTTTTATGTGTTTTCCCTGAAAATCCAGCTGATATATGTAGGAGGAGTGAATCGATGAGTATTTTACAGGCGAAGGATTTGAAAAAGATTTACGGTTCCGGCGAGAACGCAGTCCATGCGCTCGACGGGGTGAATCTGGCGGTGGAGAAGGGAGAGTTTGTGGCGATTGTCGGCACGAGCGGCAGCGGAAAATCTACGCTGCTGCACATGCTGGGCGGGCTTGACCGGCCGACCAGCGGGGACGTGGTGGTCGATGGCAAGTCGATCTTTGCGTTCAAGGACGAGCAGCTGACAATCTTCCGGCGGCGCAAGATCGGGTTTGTGTTTCAGGCGTACAATCTTGTCCCGGTGCTCAATGTCTATGAAAATATTGTGCTGCCAATAGAGCTTGACGGAGAGAAGGTGGACAAAAATTTTGTGAACCAGATCGCCGCCACGCTGGGGCTGGATGGGCGTCTCAACGCGCTGCCAAACCAGCTTTCCGGCGGTCAGCAGCAGCGCGTCGCAATCGCGCGGGCACTGGCTGCGGCGCCGGCGATCATCCTGGCGGATGAACCGACGGGAAATCTGGACAGCAGGACGAGCCAGGATGTGCTGAGCCTGCTCAAGGTGACGAGCCAGAAATTTGCACAGACCATCGTGATGATTACCCACAACGAGGAAATCGCACAGCTTGCAGACCGGATAATCCGTATCGAAGACGGACGGATTGTGGCCGGATGTCAGGAGGTACGATAATGAAGGTTCAAAATCGAAAATGTATCAGGCGCCTGAGTTTCAAGACGCTGATGGAATCCAGGAAGCGGAATCTGATTGCGATTTTTGCGATCACGCTGACCACACTGCTGTTTACGTCGCTGTTTACAATTGTCCTGTCCATCAACGCCAGCTATGAGAGCTACCAGTTCCGGCAGGCGGGAGGATACTGCCATGGTACATTCAAGGATGTGACCGACGAGCAGACAGAGGCGATCGCCGCGCACGGAAAAGTGAAGGAAACAGGAGTTCGGCGTGTGATCGGCATCTGTACGGACGGTGTCTTTGGCAAGATTCCGGCGGAGATCAGCTTCATGGATGCGAACTGTACAAAGTGGAGCTATGCGCAGCCGCAGACAGGGCGGCTGCCGGAGTCAGGCACAGAGATCACCATGGACACAGCTGCCCTGAAGAAACTTGGCATTACGCCAAAGCTGGGCGCGGAGATATCGCTTACTTACCCGGTGGTAAATAAGGAACAGGGAAGATGCTTTGACCAGACAGACACTTTTACACTGGTGGGATTCTGGGAGTATGACAATCTGATGCCGGTGCACTACATCAATGTCTCAGAGGAGTATGCGGATGCGATCATAGAGAAGGCGACGACTGCCGGAGCGGACCGCTTCCGCACGGACTTGAATGTCATGATGGCTTCCGGCCTTGATATCCGTGGTCAGATGGAGCAGGTTGTGGCCGACCTCGGTTACGCAGAGGAAGACACGCAGGAGGGCGGAAATGATGTGCGGATCGGCGTCAACTGGGGATACACGGCATCACAGTTTAACGCGCATGCGGATCCGCAGATGATTTTGGCGATGGCTGCGTTTATCCTGCTGGTGGTATTTACGGGGTATCTGATTATCTATAATATTTTTCAGATATCTGTGACCAGCGATATCCGGTTCTATGGGCTGCTCAAGACGATCGGCACGACGCCGGGGCAGATAAAGCGGATTATTCGGATTCAGGCGCTCATTCTGTGCATGGGCGGCATTCCGGTAGGGATGCTGCTTGGATACGGTACGGGGATTGTGCTGATGCCGGCGGTTCTGGCAAATACAACCTTGGGAGGAGGTGAGACAATCAGTACATCCCCGCTAATTTTTGCGGGATCGGCGTTCTTTTCCCTGCTGACAGTGCTGATATCGTGTTCCAGGCCCGGAAAAATTGCGGCGAAAGTGTCGCCGGTCGAGGCTGCAAAGTACACGGAGGTGAGCCGGACAAAGAGGAAAAGCAAGGCGACGCGCGGAGCCAGAGTACATCAGATGGCATTTGCCAATCTGGGGCGGAACAGGAGCAAAACAGTGCTCGTAGTTGTGTCGCTTGCGCTGTCCGTTACACTGTTGAACGAGCTGTATTCCTTTGTCAGCGGATTTGATACGGAAAAGTATGTATCGCATCAGATCTGCGCGGACTTTATCGTCAGCGGCACAGAGTATTTTCGATACGATCAAGCTGAAGAGTACATTTCGCAGGAGACAGTCAGCGAGATTCGAAGTAACACGAAAGCCAGTCTTTCGGGATGCGCCTATGACCGAAGCTGCGGTGCGTATGTGGAGATGCCCGAGGAGGTGCTGCGCAGGCAGTATAGTAGATTTTATTCCAGCGAAGCCCTGCTGGATCAGATAGTTGCCAGCAAAGAACAACGCAATGGACTGCTGCTGGGCGAGATCCTGACGGAGGGGATGGACAGAGCGCTTCTGGAGAAGCTCACGGTCGCACAGGGGGATCTGGCACCTTTGTTTGACACAGCCGGCAATGCGATTGCAGTCAGTGTGCAGGTGGATGATTATGGAAATATCATAAACCTTGATGAAAATCCCGGGATCGGGGATAAACTGACAATCAGTTATGTGGAGGAGGCTTATTATGTCGACAGCCGGACCGGTGAGAGATGTGCAGAGGATACACCGGAAGAGTATCTGAAAATGCACGTTGAGCGCGCAAAGGATGTCGAGTACACTGTCTGTGCACTGGTTGTTGTTCCAATGTCTGTCGGTTTTCGGCGAAGAATTATCGGTTCGTATGATGTCGTGCTTCCCGCCGAACGGCTTGCGGCGGACAGCGGCAGTCCGCTCAAACCATTGTTTTATATGTTTGACACGCCGGACGCAGAAGCGGAGGCTGAGGCGGAGGAATATCTGGCGGAGCTGACAGCCGGCGATCTGTCGTCGCTGATGTATGAGAGCAAAGCGGTTATACGGGAGGAGTTTTTGCAGTTTCAGCGCATGTTTATCCTGCTGGGCGGGCTGCTGTGCGCCATCATCGGCATGGTTGGCATACTGAACTTCTTTAACGCCATTATGACAGGAATCATCTCGCGCAAAAGAGAGTTTGCGGTGCTGCAGTCTGTCGGCATGACCAGCAGGCAGCTGAGGACAATGCTGATCTATGAGGGAATATTTTACGCACTCAGCGCGGCGGCAGTGGCGTTCGTCCTCGCAGCGATCACAGGGCCGCTGGCGGGAAATATGATGCAGGCAGCGTTCTGGTTTTACGAGTATCATTTTTCTGTCATGCCTGTACTGGCGGCTGTTCCGGCGTTTGTCCTGCTGGGATGGCTGATTCCGGCAGCTTTATATGGACAGGCCAGCAAGTACAGCGTGGTCGAGCGTCTAAGGCAGGAATAGCATCAAAAAACAGCCCAAACGGGCTGTTTTTTTGATGCGTCAGACTGGATTTACTATTTTGTGATTTCCATGAAAGCGTAGTCTTTTAAAACGCTGTTCCAGATCTTGTATGCGCGGCTGTTTTCGTGGACATACTTGTCTGCGCTGTATTCCGGCCGGATGGCGTTGTCTGAGCCCATCAGGTGTTCCGTGATATTGATGAAGCCCCAGCCGTTCTGTGCACATGCATCCTGCAGGAGAATGTTCGCCTCCTGGATATTTTTATTGTTCAGCCATCCGTTGTCAACATCGGCCATGACGCACGGGATGGAGATCACATACACCTGCAGATCGGGCGATTTTGCGACAATTCTGTCGATGAGCGTCTGGAGATCTGCGACAAACTGTTTTGGCGTACTGCCCGTCAGGTCGTTCATGCCGTAGCAGATAAACATTTTGGACACATCGGACATCTGGGAGACCGAGTCCTCGATATACTGGACCTTTCCATCGTATATGGGCATGATGTTGGCGTGTGTCGTGAGTGCGTTGCGCGATATGGCAGCCTTGGCAGAACAACTTACCCGCGCCAGGAAATGCGTGGTGTCGGAGGCGATCGAATCCCTGTGGGTGCGGCAGTAGTCCTTGAAACCGACCGTGAGAGAGTCCCCGACGAACACAGAATTTGCAAAGAAAGCGTTCTCGGAAATCATTCCGCTGGAAACAAAATCGTTGAATTCCTGATCGTCGATGCTGCCGTTGGCATAACTGTCCACGAGATAGAGATTTAACCGCGCCTCAAGGCTCTCGGTGAGATTTTCGTTTGGCAGCGCCGCACCTGTGATTGGCTGTATGATGGAAAAGGAAGGCATATATGCCATCTCCTCAGCATATACTGTTGATGGAGTCAAAATCAACATACAGACAAACAGCACGATTACGGAATTGGTGTATTTTTTCATGGCTTGAAAGCTCCTTTCATAAATAACATAGATAAAATACATATTTGACTGTTGGGCAGCAACCAAAGCCTAAGCAATTCTTTAGCTTATTATAAAGGCTCAAAGCAATTTATTCAATACCATTTTTAAAAAAATATTTCGATTTTATTCTGAATGCAGACAAAATGTAATAAAAAGAATTAAAATATTTCGGAAATATTACAAAATAATTTCTTAAAAGTGTACAAAATATTACATTATGACAAAGCGCAAAGATTTGAGAAAGGGAGAACAAGGCGATTGAAAATTTTTTGTTGCAAGGAGTGCGGAGCACTCGACTATGCGGAGACGAGGTGCTCAAAATGCGGCAGTGCCCGGATTGACGAGGCGGATATAGCGTTTCTCACATTGGAGAGCAGTGTGATTCCGAGCCCTGTTGTGCCGGTTTTATTCACAAATTTCCGTCTGGTAGAAAAAAATGGATGGAACTGATGGAATAAAATTATCAGAAAACGTTGACTATTGTACAAAATAGATATAAAATTATAGATAGCTGTGTTGTGTCTAGGGAAACAC
>CAMWOK010000178.1 GCA_947175845.1 uncultured Lachnospiraceae bacterium
TACAATTGATCATGTGACAGGAAAATGGGCAGTTTTACGACAACAGATGAGGCTGAATCTGTGACAGCTCATGAAGTTATAAACACTACTGAAACTACCCTGTGCGGTGGGTGATACGGTGTATGTAAAAATGCAATCTGGAGATTATGCAGAAGCAGAAGTTAGAGATTATACATATTTTCTTTCATGTGGTTTTTGCATAGTGGTGACATCTGACAAATTTGACAAACAAAGTATACCGTTTTCAGAATTTGGCAGAAGTGTATTTCTTTTTAATCCTGATGCAGATAAGGTCAACTAAACTGAAATTTAGGAGGAAACAATGAGTTGTAGGTATAAAAATGAGTGTCCGAGTTACAGCGGATGGTGTGAAGGACCGAAGCCGGATTTTTCAAAGTGTGTTCAGTTTTTGATAACTGCCTATGAAAATACTAAGAAACAGCTGGACGAATGTAGGGATGACAGAGAAAAGCAGGTATCGAAAAAAGTTGTAAGAAAAATACAAAAAGAAGATATAATGATCGGGCGTATAAAATTTGCCAAGGGTACGAAATCATATTGGTGTCCTAATTGTGATAAGGCAATTACTGGTACAGATCATCATTGCAGGTATTGCGGACAAAAAATAGAATTTTAATCTGAAAATTAGAAAAATTAAGTGGTAGCAACCGGCCAAAGTTACCTACCACTTAAAATGCATTACAGCCTAAAGACAGTATATCATCATATCAATCTTTAGGCAAGGAAAAATCAGCCGGCAGCAGGAGGGTTGACATGATTGCAAAAGAAAAACTTAAGAATGATATTTTAGTAGGGATGCACATGCATCTAGATCATACTACACTGGCCATACTGGAGACGGTAATTGTGAAGGCAGTTCAGAATCTTGATATTAAGGAGCTTGAGACTCTGCCCGCAACAGTGGACAATACGAATCAATATATATTAGAGCTGTTCTGGGCACGAAAAGCGGTAAAGCTAAGTAAGGCAACGGCGGATTTTTACATATGTACGGTGAATGAGTTGATAACCTGTGTAAATAAGCCATTAAGCACGATGACTGAATCGGACATAGAATACTATTTATACAAGAAAAAGCCTAGCAATAGCAATGCTTCTCTGAATAACCTTAGAAGAAATCTTTCAGCATTTTTCAGCTGGATGCGAAAGGCAAAACTGATATCAGACAATCCCTGTGACGGGGTGGAATCGTTTGTGGAAACATCAAAACTAATAGAGCACATGGAGGCGCAGGAGACAGAACAGTTAAAGACTGGATGCATCCACAAACGGGATCGGGCATTGATAGAGTTTATGCGTTCAACAGCCATGCGTAGGGGAGAAATCCCGCCAGTAAAGGTTTGCGACATAGATTTTCGGTCTGGAAAGCTGGTAATCTATGGGGAGAAGTCTCACAGATACCGAACGGTCTTTCTGGACAGTGTTGCGCTGCATTATATACGGGAGTATCTAAAAGAACGTTCCGTAGAAGAAAAAAGTACGGAACCGTTATTTACGCATCTTAGAGGAGACAAGACACAGGTACTTGACGTGGATGGAATTTATGCCAGTATTAAGGATATTGCACAGAGAGCAAACATGGATAAAAGCGTGTATCCGCATCTGTTCAGGAAAACGACAGCGACAAATATTTGTCGGAGGGGAGGAAGCGAGGATGCGGCGGGAGAGTATCTGGGGCATGTGCCGAGAAATGTAACAGGAAAACATTACACATATAAGTCAGAACAATATGTGGAACAGATATTCCACAATTATGTAGAAGCGGTTTAAGTACAAAATATTTTTAATAATGAAGGAGCTAAGAACAATATGAACGACTATCAAACAAAAGCAGATCCAAAAGCATGGGCTGATGGCGTGCCGGTATTTTGCGCACACGACGCGATCGTGGACGTATCAAAACTGGTGCCGAATCCGAAGAATCCGAACCAACACCCGGACAGACAAATACAGTTACTCGGCCACATAATCAGTCAGACTGGATGGCGGCAACCAATCACCGTCTCGAAGAGATCCGGCTTCATAGTAAAAGGACATGGCCGCCTCTCTGCTGCCCTTCTGGAAGGCATCAAAGAGGCTCCGGTGGACTATCAGAACTACACCAACGACGCGGAGGAATACGCTGATCTGGTGGCCGACAATCGAATCGCGGAGCTGGCAGAGACAGACAGCCGTCTGCTGGCTGATATTTTTGCGGAGATTGACATCGGCGAAATATCCATGGAGATGACTGGGTACACGAAGGACGAGGTGGAGAACCTTGTCACCGTGTTGTCGGAAGCCTTGCACAATGACCTCCACGAGCCGGACAACATACCGGAGCTGCCAGAACCCGATCGGGCAATCACCAAAAAGGGCGACCTCTGGATCCTCGGTCGACACCGCGTTGTCTGCGGGAGCTCGACCAACGCGGCTGACATGGGGCTGCTACTGGACGGCGCACACCCGGAGATTCTGATCACAGACCCACCTTACTGCTCTGGTGGCTTCCAAGAGTCCGGACGCAGTAGCGGCAGCATAGGAACCAAGCGCTATGACAAAGACGGAAAAGAGATTGCCGTTACTATAGCCAACGACACACTCAGCACACGCGGGTATCAGTCACTTATGCGCGAAGTACTCCGAGATTTCGACGGTCTCGTGGTCTATATCTTTACAGACTGGCGTATGTGGGTATATTTGTTCGATATTGTAGAAGCAGAAGGTCTCGGCGTCAAAAATATGCTTGTTTGGAATAAGAAAAGCCTCGGCATGGGTATGGGCTGGAGAACTCAGCACGAGCTTGTCATGTTCGCCCACCGGACTAAGCCAAAATGGAACAATCACAAGGGCTACAGCAACGTACTGGAGGCCGCCCGCTCTGGGAATGAGCTTCATCCAACACAGAAGCCGGTGGAGATACTGGAAAAGCTATTGGACAATACGGACTGGGCAAAAGGAGTGCTTGACACATTCGGAGGATCAGGCACGACGTTGATCGCCGCTGAAAGTGTCGGGCAAGCGTCGTTCATCATGGAAATGGAGCCCCGATTTGTGGACGTTATCGTGCGCCGCTATATAAAGACAACTGGTAAAACGACTGGGATTCGATTAATTAGAAAAGGTAAGGAGCTGACCAGCGAGCAATTCGATCGAATGTTCGCAGAATAGCAGCAGAAGGAGATGATTCTATGAACCAGACCAAAAAGTCAAAGGGAACCGACGCACTCAAGCAAAAGTTGAAGCACTACGGGGCTTTCCAACGCCGAATTGATAACCAGATCGAACGGCTGGAGTATCTGGAGTCCGTCATGGGATCACCTTCAAGCCCTAACCTCTCCGGGGAACCAAGTGGAGGCAGTGACGGATCCAGCAAAACCGAGCGACAAGTCCTCAAAAAGCTGGAGCTCCAGCAGGCAATCAGGGACATGATATCAGACGAAGCCGCAGAACGCAAAGAACTGGAGGACATGATTGAGCAAATGGAACGGCCGGACGAGCAGACTGTTATTGAAATGCACTACCTCGACCATGCGAAATGGTGGCCAATATGCGCGGTCCTATTTAGCGGGGAGCCGGACTACGACGAGAAGGCCGACAAGTACCTGAAGCGGACATTTAAACTCCACGGCTCCGCCCTGCAAACTCTGGCTAAGATATACGCCCAGACCAAAGAATGCGAGTGAGAAAGCCTGCCAAATGCCACAAAACGGCCGGAGGCGGGCTTTTTATGCATATCGCATGGCAACATTATAAAAGGCAGGGGGATAAAAGGGGATAAAAAGGGATTGAAAGGGATAAAACCAAAGTGCTACCCTATACAATAGCGAAGCCGTCTGGAGAGCACTCACGCCTCTGGGCGGTTTTTTATATGCAACAGAAAGGAAGAGGGTATCATGGGTGACCTATTCAACACGGGCTCAGATCGGCACGCAAGGGGCGGATTTTCCGTGTCTCATTCTGGCATGGGCGATATTGTGAAAAAACTCCAAAAGCTACGGCACGGCGGTGAGGTGTCAATAAAGCGCACCATGTCGGACTTCACAACCAGAGGGCCCGGCTGGGTATCAAAGGGGATTCGCGAGCACTACGGCGTGGACGCAGCCGCCATAAAGGAAGCAGCCAAACGGCCGAGCCGCGGGCATACCTCAATCCGAGTCGCGGGCATATCCGTGGATGGGGCAACTCTGGAGTATAAGGGCAGTACCCTGACGCCGCTTCACTTCAAAATGAGCCCGAAGCAGGCACCAACAGCCAAGCAGAATACCCAGATCCGGATCCCTGGCCAGTTTATAGGCGCAGGATCTCCCGTGGCTATGATAAAGCCGCCGAAGCCCTACACCATAAAGGCGACAATCATTAAGGGCCGGCGTTCAGCAATGAGCAGCGATACATTCCTGACTGCCGGACGTGGTGGCGTTGTGCTGCCCTACCAAAAGAGTGGGGACGGACGCCAGCCGATCGAGGCCGTGCGCACTCTCTCCGTGCCTCAAATGATAGACGGTAGAGCCCGCGAGACAATCGAGCAGACAATCAACACCAAGCTAGGCGAGCGCTTCAACCACCATATAGAGCAGGCCATGAGATAGCCTGCTAAGACCCCCCATACAAGCCTGCAAGAGCCCTGCACATGGACACACAAAGCCGAGGGACAATCGAGCCAGCACCGACCGGCCGCGCAAGGTACTGTGGAGCCTGCAAAAGCCCTGCGGTGCTTGCGAGCCCAAAACTCGCGCAGACTCCAAAAAAATTTTTTAGGCCGTTTCGTTTCGTTTGTACACCAGAAGGGAGGTGACGCCATGGCAGACGCGCCGAAACAAAACCTGCAAACCACGAACACGATCGCGAAACTTTTCGAGCTCGACGAACGTCGGGTGCAACAGCTCGCAAAGTCTGGCGTGCTCCCTGCGGCGTCTACCCGTCCGTATAAGTTCGACCTGCTCCCGACGATCAAGGCATACATAAAGCACCTGCGTGAGAAGGCCAACGGCAAGGAAACCAAGACCGCAGACACCGCGAAGGCTGAGGCCGACAAGCTGCGGGCCGAGGCCGACCTCAAACAGAGCAAGGCCAAGATCGCGGAAATGCAGCTCAAAGAGCTGGAAGGGAAAATGCACAGGAGCGAGGACGTAGAGGCCATGACGAACGACCTTGCGTTCACCGTCCGCAGCATGATAATGGCCCTGCCCGGCCGTCTCGCTATGGACGTTTCGCAGGCGGCCAGCGCGAACGAAGCCTCGGCACTGATCCGCGCCGAGTGTCACAAAATCCTGATCGAGCTCGCGGGCTATCAATACGATCCCGAAGTTTATCAGCGGCGGGTAAGGGATCGCGAAGGCTGGGGCGAAGCGCTCGCAGATGAAGCCGACGACTAAAAAAGCCGCAAGGAAGCTCAACGCAGCCATAGCTCCGGCCGTCCAGAACTTCAAACCGCCGGAGGATCTGACGGTGGCAGAATGGGCCGATAGACACCGCCGCCTATCGCCGGAAACCTCCGCAGAGGCAGGCCCGTGGCGCACGTCGCGCACGCCCTACCTCCGGGAGCCTATGGAAGCGTTCACCGATCCAAAGGTGAAAAAAATTGTTATGGTGGCGGCTTCTCAGGTGGGAAAGTCTGAGCTTGAACTGAACATAATCGCGTACATTATCGACCAAGATCCGGGCTCTATCCTCTTTGTGCAGCCGACGCTGGAGGACGCCCGCAAGTTTTCGCGCCTCCGGATCGCTCCCATGATACGGGACAGCCGGGCGCTACGGGCGAAAGTGTCGGACGTAAAGACGAGGGACTCCGGGAACACGATCCTGCAAAAGTCTTTTCCGGGCGGTATGCTGACGATCACCGGCTCAAACAGCGCCTCCGCTCTGGCTTCTACTCCGGCCCGCTACATCATAGGCGACGAGCGCGACCGCTGGGCCATAAGCGCCGGAACCGAGGGCGATCCGTGGGCGCTGGCAGAGGCCAGACAAACCACATTCTACAACGCGAAAGCCGTTGAGGTATCAACCCCGACAATAAAGGGAGCCTCGAACATTGAGGACAGCTACTACAAAGGCACACAAGAGCGCTGGTGCCACCAGTGCCCAGAGTGCGGCGAGTATGGCGAAATCATATTTGACCGGATCCATTATGAGCACACCGTCAAAAAGGTGCGCGGGAAGAAAATCTACACCATAAACGGCCCGATCACATGGGCCTGCCCTAACTGCGGCTGCATTATACCGGAGGAAACCATGCGGCGGCAGCCTGCAAAATGGATCGCCGAGAACCCGGAGGCATACGCCACCGGCGTGCGCTCCTTCTGGCTGAACGCCTTCTCGTCCCCGTGGACGCCGTGGGAGAAAATCATTCTTGAATTTCTCGGAGCCAAGGACAACCCGCAAAAGCTGAAAGTCGTCTACAACACCAAGCTGGGCGAGCTCT
>CAMWOK010000179.1 GCA_947175845.1 uncultured Lachnospiraceae bacterium
CAAGACCGCACCGGCTGCGATACAATCAACACAGACCCCCGCGGATGCGGCAGCTCCCATGCCTGAACTCCCAAGAGCCATTCCGGATGACATCAGGCAGATAGTGAGCGGCTGGCACGGGATTGTGGCAGAGACCAGCCAGCCGCTCAAGACCCATCTCAAGAATGCGCACCTGAGCCTTGGCGGAGACAACAGGCTGCTGATCGTGGTCGGGGACGGCGTGGCGTACGATTACCTCCGGGACGAGGAAAACCAGCGGCATGTCGAGAACATGATCTCTAATTTTGTACAGAAAGAAGTGTCCGTGCAGATACAAAATCTGGTGCCGGGCAGACAGTTTGAGGAGAGCTATGTTGACCTTGCAAAAGTGATTAACATGGACATAGAAATTGAGGACGAATAAGACACAGAACTGAGGAAGGAGAATCACACAATGGCAAAAAGAGGAGGATTTCCAGGCGGAATGCCCGGAAACATGAACAATCTGATGAAGCAGGCACAGCGCATGCAGCGCCAGATGGAGGAAGGGCAGAAAGAGCTTGAGAGCAAGGAATTTTCCGCGAAGGCGGGCGGCGGCGCTGTCGAGGTTGTCGTGACCGGCAAGAAAGAAGTCGTGAAGGTCACGCTCTCGGAGGAGGCAGTTGACCCCGAAGATATCGAGACCCTGCAGGACATGATTGTTGCCGCGGCCAACGAGGCGCTCCGCCAGGCGGAGGAGGCAAACAGCGAGCTTATGGGCAAAATGACAGGCGGCCTGGGCGGATTCGGCGGAGGATTACCTTTCTGATGGAACTGTACAGCGGATATATCAACAAGCTAATCGAGCAGTTTGCAAAGCTGCCCGGCGTGGGAAACAAGTCCGCCCAGCGGCTCGCCCTCCACGTGATCAACATGCCCCCCGAGCACGTGGAGCACTTTGCTCAGATCATGGTCGACGCGCGGAAAAACATTCATTACTGCAACACCTGTTACACCCTCGCGGACAAGGAGATCTGCCCCGTCTGCGCCAACCCGAAACGCGACCACAGGACGATCATGGTCGTCGAGAATATCCGGGATTTGGCAGCGTATGAGAAGACAGGCAAATATGACGGCGTGTACCACGTGCTCCACGGGGCGATCTCTCCCATGCTCGGCATCGGCCCAAACGACATTCGGCTCAAGGAGCTGGTCAAACGCCTCGAGGAGGACGTCGACGAAGTGATTATCGCGACCAACTCCAGCCTCGAGGGAGAGACGACAGCCATGTACATCTCAAAGCTCATCAAGCCGACCGGAGTCAGGGTGACGCGCATCGCAAGCGGCGTCCCCGTGGGCGGAGACTTGGAGTGCATTGACGAGATGACGCTTTTGCGCGCACTCGAGGGCAGGACGGAGCTGTAAGAGCCCAGCCGGAGAAAACAGCAGTATGACAGCGCAAAAAACGCAGATATCATACAATGAGAAATAAAAAAGAACGCAGAAAATAACAAAGGAAAGGAAGGAAACAAATGGCAATCACAACAAAAAGCTTTGGAAAAACGCCTGACGGCGCGGAGGCCACCCTGTACACTATCAAAAACGACAGCGGATTCACTGCGGAGGTGACAAACTTCGGCGCAATCCTCGTCAACCTCCTCGTGCCCGACAAGGCAGGCGCGACCGCGGACGTCGTGCTCGGCTATGACAGCATAGAGGGCTATCTGACAAACGGGTGCTTTTTCGGCGCGACAATCGGACCGAGCGCAAACCGCATCGACAACGCGAGCTTCACCATTGACGGCGAGAGATATCAGCTCGCAGTCAACGATAAGACCAACAATCTCCACAGCGATGACGACAAAGGCTACCACAAGCGGCTGTGGAGCGCCCGGACGACGGACAACAGCGTGGTGTTCTCGCTCGCCGACGCGGACGGCTCCATGGGCTTTCCCGGAAACAGGCAGGTCCAGGTTACATACACCGTCACCGACGACAATGAACTCAGAATTGACTACGACGTGACCAGCGACAAAAAGACCCTCATCAACATGACAAACCACAGCTATTTTAACCTCGCAGGGCACAGTTTCGGTACGATCGAGGCGCACAGGCTCTGCATCCATGCGTCCCGCTACACGCCCGTCTTTGAGCGCCTGATACCGACCGGCGAGCTTGCGGACGTGGCAGGAACCCCGTTTGATTTCCGGACAACAAAGACGATCGGGGACGAGATCGACGCGGACGACGTGCAGCTTGGCTATGGACAGGGCTACGACCACAACTATGTGCTCGACGGCTTTGACGGAACTCTCAGAAAAGCTGCCACCCTCGAGGACCCCGCGACCGGCAGAAAGATGGACGTCTACACCGACCAGCCCGGCCTTCAGTTCTACGCGGGCAACTGCATCACGCCGCAGACTGGAAAGGGCGGCGCCGCATACGGCATACGCAGCGGGCTGTGCATGGAGACACAGTGCTTTCCGGATGCCGTCAACCAGCCTGGTTTCCAGGATGTCGTGTACGGACCCGACAGACCATACAGGACAACTACCGTCTACAGGTTCTACAACTGAAAAGCGTTTTTTGTCAAAGAAAACAGGAGGCTCTGCGCAGGCAGGGCCTTTTTTGACTGCGAAAATTATTTTTCCCGACGCCCTAATTCGACAGATTCCTCGGGTGAGACATGTTAAGATAGCCTTGACAGTTTGATAGATGCTTCAATGATCAAAAGAAATGTCTTACTACGAAAGGATGCAAAGGTGATACCGAGATGGACAAGCAAACAAATATACTGGCAAACACGAATAATTTAATACCGGTCAATACACGCACGATAGGGGCCCCGGAGGGAATTTATATTCTGTATCTCGAGGACTATGTACATACTTTTATCAAGAAAATTCTGTCAGATAACAGCCCGCAGAGGCTCCCGGTGAGAGGGAAACGCCAGCGGGAACTTCTCGAGGAACTTCAGGAAGACCTCCAGATAGAAGGGACACAGCAGCATAACATAGCACTCTATGGCAGAACACTCGAGGAGAACGGCAGATACCGTGTCGTCATCTCCGGAGCAGCAGCATCCGATGGCAGCAGCGAGAAAATACAGCAGCTGAACAACACCTATTTCCCCTCATGCACCTACATCGGAAATGCAGATGTAAGCCTCAACAAGGACTCCCGGCTGCGGATCGAGCTGACGCTGCGCAGCACCAAGGTAATTCTCGACGATTTTTACATATATTATGACCAGAATGAGGAGATGCAGAATTATCTTGTGGAGTGGAATACGACCAGAGAGAACGACAAGAGCAAAGTTGTGCTGTCCCCGGCGAACCAGGAGACCTTCACAAGAAGCAGCACAAGCGATGCGGCTCGCCTGAGCCGGATCACGCAGGCGTACAACCGCGAGGAGGCAAAAGTCAGCTTTATGTGGAATGTCATGAATGTCCTCTGCCTCGGCTTTGTCGTGTGCGTCATGGCATACGGAATCATCTCCATCAACAACTACAATAAAATGCAGAATATGCAGGCAAGTATTGATTACTGCATGGCGTTTGTTGAGGAGAACACCTCATTTCGGATGACCACGCCACAGACTGACAGGGATTCATCCAGGACAGCGCTGGAAATACAGCAGAACATGCAGGCGGAAAATGAGATTGCCAAACTGTACGAGGCGGAAACGGCACAGAACACTGTGGCAGAACAGCCAAAGGAGGACGCCGCATCGGAGACAGAACAGCCACCGCAGGAACAGCAGCCGGAACAAAGTCAGGCGCAGCCGGCAGAAACGCCCGAGGCAGCACAGGCTCTGGCGCAGGCAGCAGAAACGCCCGAGACGGCACAGGCTCTGGCGCAGGCAGCAGAAGCGCCCGAGACGGCAGTGCCGCAATATTATGTGGTTCAGAGGGGAGACACCCTCCGCACCATCTGTTTTGACATCTATGGGGATTACTCCCGCGTCGATGAAGTGTGCCGCTGGAACAATATTGACGACCCCGATAATATTCTTTATGGACAAAAGCTTTTACTTCCCGCAAAATAATGTTATACTGTATCTATTCAGCCGTGTGGAAATCGACATGACTGGCATGGATACAGTATTTTTGTAAGCGGTAAATGAGGTATACGGATGGCAGAAATAAGGGATTTCAACAGAAACCAATTCCTTTTAAAAGGTGGGAAAGACAGGCAGAGTAACGACAAAGATTCAGACAGCGGCAAAAAATCGATGGACAACATGCTGGCAAGACACAGGCAGATCAAGCTGTACACCGCGCTGGGAGTGCTGGCGCTCGTAGTGGTGGTCGCCATCGGTTCGTATATCACCTGGATAAACAAAGTGTACATCGGCTATGATGTGATTCAGCAAAATGAGTGGGTCAGAGCATCCGATTCAAGGACAATCAACCTTAAAGGTACACTCTTTACATACAGCAACGACGGAATGAGCTGTACCGACCTCAGGGGCAGGACTATATGGAATCAGACCTACGAAATGCAGAATCCGGAGATCAGGACCTGCGGCAGAACCGTGGCAGTCGGGGATTACAACGGCAGAAAAATATATGTTGCAAACACACAGGGGATGTTGGGGACAGTGGAGACAACGATGCCGCTGCGGGACTTCTGTGTGTCGACAAACGGCGTGGTGGCAGCCGTGCTGGATGATGCGTCAGTCACAGCCATCTACCTGTACAATGCAGTTACGGGCGAGGCGTTCGCCGACTTTAAGACCAGGATGAGCAACTCCGGCTATCCGATTGCGCTCAACATCGCAAACGACGGCAGCCTGGTTGCAGTCTCATACATTAAAGCGGAACAAGGAAAGGTGGTATCGCATATCGGATTTTACAATTTTTCATCGGTAGGGCAGAATTATACAGACAATTTTGTCAGCGGCTACAACTATTCCGAGGCAGTGATACCACTGGTTCATTTTATGGGAAATGACACCGTCTTTGCCGCGGCAGACAACCGGCGGATGTTTTTTCAGGGCAATCAGAAGCCGGAAAGCCTGTCGGACACCATGATAGCAGAGCAGATACAGAGCGTGTTTTACGACGAGAATCACGTAGGGCTAGTCTTTTTCAATACCGCAGCCGAGACGACATACCGCCTCGAAATCTATGACACATCGGGGAAAAAGGTCAGCGAAATGGCGTTTGACCAGGAATATAAAGAGATCGTGTTTGACACGTCAGGAATCATTATATATAATGACACAGAATGTCTGATATATGACTGGAAGGGCAGACTCAAATATCAGGGGATTTTTAAGGAGCGGATCACCTGTTTTATTCCGGGAAAAAGCATTTCAAGACACACACTCATCACGGAGAACACCATACAGTCAATCGAGCTTTATTAAGAATCCGCAGACGGTTGATGCGCATGTGAAATTGGAGGGAGCAGTTTTGGAGATCAATATACTTTTTGTTATAGTTGTGTGCATATTGACAGTCGGGGCAGTGTGGGGCTGGAAAAGAGGGCTTCTGGAGAGCGTGATACGCATGATTTCCTGCATACTGGGCATACTGGTCATCGTAGTGATCGCAAAAGGCGTCGGAAGTTTTGTCCAGAAAAGCTATGTGCAGGTGGTTATGGCGCTGTTCCTGCTTGCTGCGATTCGGTTCATACACAAAGTTGTAAAGCTCTTCACGGACAGCTTCAAGCTCGTGCGTGCGATCCCCGTTGGAAGGCTGGCGGACAAGCTCGCAGGGGCCGTTCTCGGAATAGCGGAGGCAGTGCTGATCGTCTGGCTGTCTTTTCTGCTGATCGGAATCTTTGACTTCATGGGGATGAACGGCTGGATGACAAACCAGATCAGCCAGAGCCGCTTTCTTACTCTGTTAAATTACTGGATGATGGAACTGCTGAAACAGCTGCTCTGATGAGAACATTTCTGACAGTTCATGAGGCGCAAAAACGCGCAGAAAAACAGCTTCAAAAAAGATGTAACAGTTCAGCCATACCCATTCATAAGTTGTCGGATTGTACGATCTGACCGATCTGACAATTAATTTTAGCGATTGCCGACAACTTATTTCATGTCGGGCGTCCGCCCTATAAAATTGAATATGCAAAATGCCTTATGTGAGCAAGCTCCCAACAGCATTTTGCATATCCAATTTTGCATGGCTGAACTGTTACAAAAAGATTGGAAAAAATTGAAAAAAGTTGTTGACATCCGTCACAAGGCGTGATAAGATAAAACACGTCGCTGAGAGATGCAGATAAGGAAAGCAGAAAATAAGCAGATTTGAATTGATTCCTGAAAAATCGAAGCAAAGAAATTCTAAAAAAGAATTCAAAAAAAGTTTAAAAAACTGCTTGACAAAATAATACAGCTTATGATAAACTAACAAAGCTGTCGCAAACAAAGCAGGCGGCAAAAATTAGCACCTTGACAAATAAACAGTAATGCAACCCTGAAAATTCTAAAATGTAGAATTGTT
>CAMWOK010000180.1 GCA_947175845.1 uncultured Lachnospiraceae bacterium
ATTTCCCTGTTCGTCCACAAGCAAGGCAGACGGAAACGGCTGAATGCTCTCGCCGAGATAGCTGCATACTTTTTCATAAAGAACGGTCCGCCCCGCCCCTGCCAGACGCCGGATTCCTTCCAGCACCGTCACCATGTGCCCCGTGTCAAAATCCGTGCAGTAATCGCCCAGCGCCGGCTCGTCCGCGCCCGGCCCCACAACGGCGATCGTCTGATGCTTTTCTGACAGCGGCAGAAGCCTCTGGTCATTTGTGAGCAGGCAGATAGATTTTCGCGCGATATCCAGCGCAAGATTTTGATGCGCTTCACAGTTTGCCCTCTCTTTGTAGAGCGCGGTGTCCACATAAGGATGCTCAAACAGACCCAGGGCAAATTTGAGTTTCAGCACGCGGCCGCAGGCAGTATCGAGCACTGCCTCCGACATCGCTCCGCTCTCGATCAGCTGCCGGATGCCCTGCGCCCACTCCTCGTGCGTGAAGTCATAGAGCTGCAGATCCACGCCCGCCTCCATGCCCTGGCGGATCGCGTCAGGCTTGTCCTTCGCCGTGTAATGGCTTCCGTACAGCCTCGAGACGGCCGTCATGTCGGACCGCACAAAACCGGGCATGTGATACTGGCCGCGCAGGACATCCGTCAGCAGTTCGTGGTCGGACGCCACAGGCGTACCGTCAATCGCATTGTAGGAACACATGGTATTCCACGCGCCCCCTTCGACAAACGCCTCCTCGAAGACAGGCAGACACCACGCAAAGATATCGTGCCGCCCCATGGCGGAGGGCGCGCAGTTGAGCCCCGCCACAGGCGTTCCATACCCGACGTAATGCTTCGGCTCCGCCGCCACGGTATCGGGCATTGTCAGGTTCTCCCCCTGCATCCCCTTCACAATCTCGCGGGCAAACTCGCCGCACAGGTAGGTATCCTCGCCAAACGATTCCTCCACCCTGCCATAGCGCGGATCCCTCGTCAGATCCATCACCGGGCTGAACGTCTCGTGCACGCCGTACGCGCGCGCCTCGGTCGCGATGGCGCGTCCCATCCGCCGTCCCAGCGCTGGCTCAAATGTTCCCGTAAGCCCTATCTGCTGCGGAAAGCAGGTGGCATCCCGGTCAAACATCCCGTGCAGCGCCTCCTCGCTGAACAGGAACGGAATCCCCAGGCGGGTTCTCTCCACCGCGTATTTTTGCAGCTCGTTTGCTATCTCGGGCGACGCGCCCCGAAGCTGGACACTGCCGACGCTCATCCCCTGCATGGACTGTTCCAGCGCCTCCCACAGAATCCCGCCTACCCTGCCTTCCGCTGTCTTTACCGTGAAATCGTTGGTGTAGAACTGATCTGTCTGTTTGATTTTCTCATCCAGCGTCATCCGCGCAAGCAGGTCTGCCACCCGCTCCTCCACGGGCAATGCCGCATTTTTGTACTTTTTCATATCTGTCTGGCTCCTCTGTTTCCTATTTCCAAGATCCTGATTTTCAGGGACAACTTGTTCTTCAATCGTCATCATACAAAACTCTGTCTGAAATGTCAAGGCATTTGTAAATACATATATTTATTTTTAAAAATTTGTATTTACATATTTACTTTTCAATGTCCGCCCTGTATAATATGTGGTGCGCAGACAGACCATTTTTTACAGATTCATTTTCACACTCATGAAAGGATGATATCATGCAGCCTCAGTACATTCAAATCGCAGAGCAGCTCCGCAGCCAAATCGCAGGCGGAACCTATCCTGTCGGAAGCAGGATCCCCACGGAACACGAGCTTGCGCAGTCCCTGGGCGTGAGCCGCCCCACCGTTCGCCACGCGCTGGATCTGCTCACTTCAGAAGAGCGCCTTGTGCGGGTGAAAGGCAGCGGAACGTTCGTGGCCCAGCCAAAGCTCGTCCACGAGTCCACCAGCTTTGTGACCGGCTACCGGGAGGAGAGCAGGAAGAAAAACCGCACCCTGCGCACAAACGTGATCTGCCTTCGGACGGAAAAGGCAGGAGAACGCGTTGCTGCCGCCTTGCAGCTGGGCGCAAATGAACTCGTCACGCGCCTTGCACGAATCCGGTATCTGGAAAATATGTACGACAATGCGCCCGTTGTGTACACGACGGTGTACGTGCCAGTGAAGCTCTTTCCCGACATGTCCGGACTCGACTTCACAGAACTTTCTTTCTATGATGCGCTGGACAGCCGGAATTTGTCGATCGCCCACGCCTCGCGCAGGCTGGAGATCGTCATGCCGCCCGCAGAAGTCGCAGCGGCGCTCGCCATCACCCCCTTTGAGCCTGCGGCCTACATCACTTCCCGCGGCTGCACAAAGGACGGGATTGTGGCGGAGTACACAGAAAGCTACTACCCTGCAGGCAGGAGCAGCTTCCAGATAGAAATTAACCGTTAAACGAGAAAAATCGGAGGTACTATATATGAATGATACATCTGCATACCGACGCTTTCCTTCCATAACGATAGACGGATATGACAGCACTGTTGTCATGGACAGCAGCGCCATCGGTTCCCACTTATCCCAGCTCTGCCAAGAGCGCCCAAAGACAGTTCTCGTGGCAGAGTGTTACCCCGGCGTGGCGCAGGACGAACTGCTAGAGCTGTTTTCTCCGCTCAAATGCAGCGCGGTGATACACAGCGACGACCTCGCACTGCCGCCGGCAGAACTGGATGCGCAGATCGCGCGCGACCTGACCGGCGACCCCGTTTTTGGAATCATGACGACCCGGCGGCTCGAAGAATTTTATCCGGAAGAACACCTCGAAGAAGCCCGCCGCAAAATCAGCCAGATCCACTCCGGCACTGTGCTGATCTACGGTGTGGGCGCCTCCCTCGTGTGTGCGGGGGACATCCTCATATTGGCGGACATCACGCGCTGGGAACTTCAGCTTCGCTACCGGAGCGGGCTGTCCAACTGGCGCACCGCGCGCACAGACCTGCCGCGCAGCGAAAAGTACAAGCGGGGCTTTTTTGCCGAATGGCGCTGGGCAGATCGCATCAAGGACAGGCTGCTGCCCAACATAGACTTCTATCTGGATATGACGACACAGCAGGCGCCCGCCATGGTCTTTGGGGATGCCTACCGCGACGCCTTAAGGCAGGCTGCAAACCAGCCGTTTCGCATGGTGCCCTACTTTGATCCGGGCGTGTGGGGCGGCAGCTGGATGAAGACGCACTTTGACCTGCCGGAGAATGGCAGCAACTATGCGTGGAGTTTTGACGGCGTTCCCGAGGAAAACAGCCTGCTGCTTGATTTTGGCGGAAAGCTGATTCAGACGCCGGCCCTGAATCTGGTTTACACCCGCCCGAGGGAGCTTCTGGGCGACCGTGTCCACGCGCGGTTTGGCAAGGAATTTCCCATCCGGTTTGACATGCTCGACACCATGAACGGACAGAATCTGTCCCTGCAGGTACATCCCCTGACAGAATATATCCAGCAGCATTTCAACATGCACTACACACAGGACGAGAGCTACTATCTGCTGGACGCGCAGGGCGACGACCCCTGCGTCTATCTGGGAATCCGCACAGGCGCAGACCCGGAAGCGATGGTGGACGCCCTGAAAGAAGCGCAGGCAAAAGCCACTCCTTTCCCCGCAGAGCAGTTTGTCAACCGCATCCCGGTAAAAAAGCATGACCACGTTCTGATTCCGGCCGGAACAGTCCACTGCTCCGGCGCCAATACGATGGTGCTGGAAATCAGCGCCACGCCCTACATATTTACCTTCAAGCTGTGGGACTGGGGACGGCTCGACTTAGACGGCAGACCCCGGCCAATCCACATAGACCACGGCGCGGCAAACATCCAGTGGCAGCGCGACACCGAGTGGGTGCAGGAAAATCTTGTCAACGCCGTCACCCTCATACATCAGAGCGAGAGCGGCACTGTGGAGCGCACCGGGCTGCACGAGCGGGAATTTCTGGACACCTACCGCATCAGCACATCGTCACAGATACCCGTCCACAGAAACGGCAGTGTCCATGTGCTCAATCTGGTCGAGGGCGCGCGCGCCCTGCTCGTCAGCGAAAACGGGCAGTTTTCCCCTTTTGAACTGCACTACTCGGAGACCTGTATCGTGCCCGAGGCGGCCGGGGCGTACCGCATCCAGTCCGCGGACGGAACTGGTGTGCGCGTTATTGCCGCATGTGTGCGCGGGTGATCCGATCCCGCGCACTGCCACCTCTTTTTGTGTGCTGACAACTTCCAGCAGACACTTCCTTTTATCGATTTTGGACAACTTATCGCATGGCTAAATTGTTGTTACTGTTCACACAGCAAGTAAAAATCCATTTGCAAAGCAAATTTTGCATGGATTTTTGCCTGTTACTGGAACGGCGTGAACAGTAACAAATTATTGCGCAGATTCTGACATTGACTGACAAACCGCTTCTATTTCCTGTCTGGATGTGATACAATGAGATCACTCCCTTTTCTAAAGTGTGTACCCATGTAAAACGAAAGCCAGAACATTTTGCAAAAAAGAAGTAAGGACCTGTTAAGAAATAACTTTTAAACAGCGCGCAGGCCGCGCACTGCTCTTCACAAAGGAGGTAGCGTATGTCCAAAAAACGAACCAAATCCACAGTCCTTTTATTTGCCGGCACAGCATTTCTGCTCTGTGCCTGTCAGTCCAACACTGCCCAAAATCCCGCTCAGCAGGAATCCGCAGTGCAGGAATCTACAATGCAGGAATCTACAATGCAGGAATCCGCGGTACCAGAATCCTCAACAGCGCAGGCTGCCGGAACCTCTGCACCGTCAGAAACAGCCCTGCAGCTTGAAGTCTACGCTGGTCCTGGCACCGACTACCTGATGGTTGGCACAACCGCAAAGGATACCATTGTTAAAGCAGTCAAGATGGAATCGGGCTGGGTGGAAGTCGAATTTGACGGAAGAAGGGGCTATGTGCCGCAGACAGATGTTCCTGATTTGTGTACAGATACTACGCTTCGCCTTGTGGACGCGACGGACGGGGAGGCACAGCCCTATCCGGTCTATGAAAAGGTAGGGACGCAGATCACGCTGTTTGAGCGTGTCGCGGTGTACGAAACACCCGGCCAGACTGGCTCCGCCACGCTTCTTGACGCCGGCGATACAGTGACCATCATCTTCCCGGAGCTGACTCCTATCGAAATGTACGCCCAGATTGAGTTTGAAGAGAACGGTGCGAAAAGACGGTGTTATGCGGTCGTGACAGACCTGCTCTCCATGAAACATCCCCTGCTCAACTTTGACAGTGTGAAAGAGACGAACGCGGTTATATCCTACAATGGCACTGCATACTACTCCACGTCCGGCGAAGCCGACGGCACACCCGAGCACTGGAGAACAGCCGGCAGCACCCCGGACGGCTGGATGAAATCAGAGACGTTTTCAGTCAGCGGCCCCAATCTGGGTATGGCCGCACCGGCTCACATAACCGCCGTCATGAAAAGCTACAACGTCAATGACGAGGCCATGGCTGGAAAATTCGGACTCAACTTATACGAGAACCGACAGTTCAGAAACGCCTCTGCAAAAAATGCAGTCTCGTCAGATATGGAACCCATTGTCAACCTTTTATTTGACAGTGAAATCCCCCTTGTCCAGACCTCGTCTGACACCCTGGAGCTGACGGTGGAGCTGCAGACCTTTGAGGATGAAAACAGAATTGTGGTGAAGGCCGGAAAACCGATCGAATCGCTTTTTTCTGACAGGACAGTCGCGCTGTCTGCGCTTATGGCTTCCCACACAACTCTGACACCACAACAGGCCGCAAAGGAGGAGGATGCCCTGCTGAAATCCATCTATCCACGCCTGGAACAGGACAAGACTTATCACATGGAGTTGTCCCTCTCAGACGAATTTGATGAGACGGACAGCGGATATTATCTGGTGGTTGACAATGCGCTCGACGTGTATGCCCTGCCGATCCTCCACGGCGCGACAAGCCTTGGGATCTATTCCGAGGACAACACCTCCCAGCTGGACGCCACATGGGATTTCGGGGCGGCCATGATACAGCTCGACGACACGAGCGCGGCACTTGTTCTGGCAGTTCTGTCCGAAAACGGCTTTACCGTGCAGCGCGCTCCAGAGGCCGCGCAGAGATAACTCTGCGCGCTGCCCTAATCTGCCAGATAATACTCCTCCATCCCCTTAAAGACAGGCACCCGCTCCCCGCACTGCGGGCATTGATACGTTCCAAAGAAATAGCGCAGCACGCTGATACCTTCCGCGTCCTCCAGCAGTGCAAACAGATTGAACAGCCACAGACGCACATCTTTCAGACTTTCGCCATCCCACTGTTCATCCGGCACTTTTGCCGCCTCAATGCGCGCGTCGGGGTCAAAATATCCGAACTCAATCTCCTCGTCACAGGCTTCGCACGCAGGACAGACGATATAGCAG
>CAMWOK010000181.1 GCA_947175845.1 uncultured Lachnospiraceae bacterium
AGATAACACCTGTCACGTTCACAGGAACATAAACAGGCTGTTCGATGACAAGCTTCGTTGTGAGCATTCGGTACTGCTCCAGATACCGTGTGATCGCATCAATATAAATCCGGGAGAGCTTTGGTTTCGGCTGGGTGCTGTTGGGTTTTACCGTGATGCGGATCTCGTTTCTGCCAGGAACAGGGCACACGCCGATTTTGTGGATTGACAGTCCCGGAATATTTTTGACAATACGTTCGCAGTCCTTTTGTGTCACCATCGTCACGGGCGTCCTTACATCCTGGGCAAACCTGTGCTGAAGCTGTGTGCAGTCCTCCTCGAACCTTCCATCCACTGCCTCTGTACAGCACGCAAACTCGAGCAGTGCACCGCCCTCCCGCTCATGCAAAAGCTTTGTGTCCGCAAGGATATTGCCTCCCTCTCCCTGATACACCGCATACGTTCCAAGCCACAGCTGCGCACCCTCATAAATGCCGCAGTCCTGCACTGTCAGTGTGTTGTCCTTCTCATTCACGCTGTAACACACTTCCTGACCGTCCGCAGCATTTGGCTGCACCAGATGGCAGACAGCCTCACTGCTCTGTGCGTTCTCCACAACCATCACGGAGAACGCTTTTGGATAGACTCTTGCGCAGTCCGGCAGCGCGATCACCTGATTGTCGTATCCGTATAACCTGTCCAGTTTCCTGTGAACCATCACGGACTCTGCCCGGCAGACTGCAAGCAGCTCACACGGCGCCGGTTCTGCAAAGAGGACCCTGCGGGTAAAACTGTCGATCTGTTCCGTCCTGTACTGCAGCCCTTCCTGATACCTTTTATATTTACTGCCCAAATCATCCTGTTGCATTCTCGCGTAAATTTCCAGATACCCGTCCTTCAGCAAAGAATGCCTGATACATACCTCATTTCCGTCCGGAATGCGCATCGGCACGACATCCGACAGGGTGTCCTGCTGCATCACATGCATCATAAGGCCGCTGATCTTTATGAAACGGGGAACGATATCATAGTCTGCCTTTTGCACTGTAAGCCTTATGACATACCTGTTTTTGTCTCTTTCTGCACACCTGCGAAGCTTTTTTCCCAGCACAAACGACACATAACCACTCTGCAGAAAACCGCACGTTTCATCACGCACTTCCAGCCCGGAATAACCTTCTGTCGTCCTTAACTCCCATCTTACTGTCACAAACGGATTATGCGCACCCTCTTTTTGCGGATTTCTGTGGAAACGCTGCGCCAGCTCAAATCGTATCGCAGTCCGCATCCCCGCATCGGGCAGATCCTTCACATAAAATAAAATATGTTCCCCTCCTGCAGGCCGGTCTCCAAGAAGCGCCATCCCGCCTCGGACGCCCTGCCTCCCCAGCAGGCTCTGCGCCCGCTCGCCGTCCTTCATCGCATCTGATTCCAGCGACACAATTTTGATGTCCCCGACATACCCGCTTCCATCCGGCTCAAAACATATACCCTGCGCGTACAGTTTCGCACGGGCCGGCATGGCATACGGCAGCTTCCCGTCTGCACGTTCCAGCGACACATAGATATCTGCCGCTTTGCCCCTGCGGATGGTAAAGCCTGCAAGTCCCAGCAGCTTTTTTCGGACATGCTCGGGCACCTCGTCGAGTTCTTCCTGCTGCAGCGCCAAAAACGCTGCAAAATTCTCCAGGATCGTGATCCCCGGATCAGATATGTTATAGTTTGTCCAGTCCCTGCTATAAAGCGGAATCTGCGCCGCTGCCTCGTCCCTGATCTGTTCAAAACTTTTATTGTTTAAATTGATGCTGTCCAGCATATGCGTTCTCCATACTGTTGATATATATATTGTGTGTTCCATTGCAGCAGAGCATAAACGGATTTTTTTCCACCTGGTCAAGCGCCATGACATATTCGTTTCGGTTGCAGGTGTACCGTGCAACCACATTCATGTACGAAATCCGCGCCGTATCCTCTAGGCTTCCAAGCATCAGCCGTATCTGCGCTGTGCCGGGAAGCCTGCCGATTCTCCACCCGTTTGAGCGCATATTCCTCACAGGCTCCAGATACTCTGTAATCCTGTCGAGCCACCGCTGTTTCAGTTCCAGGCTTTCGTTCATATTCGGCGTGCCAAGCCAGACGTCTATAGAAATTTTTACAAAGATAGGCTCCACGATCTGCACATCCGATATGCCGCAGGTAATCTCACAGTGGCTAAGCAGATATTCTTTCAAGGCTCCCTGAATGCCGCGGAACGAATACGAGCCCTGTCGATAATCCTTCATCAGCAAAATCAGGCTGATGACCGCGTCGTCATAGCTTTGGTCACGCAGCAGCCCTGTCACACACTCCACCTGCTCAATCGCGTCTGAAAATGCCAGCGTCTCTTTCATGTAGTCCCGCTCGGACACCATCCGCCTGCGCGACGAGAGTATATTGCTCCCCCGCCTCAACGCATCGCTCATTGCCTCGAGGTTGGTTCCTCCATAAGCGTCCATCAGATTCCGAACCTCTTCCACCGAGAATACGGCGCCCCGGAACCGGTCAATGCTGCCCGCCGGGACATTTGCCCGCTCGCCGTCACAGCAGACAACCTTCGTACGAAATGCGACATCGTCCATGCAGAGCGGCACACGCACATGCACACCGTCGCCAAAGACAAGCTCACTTCTTCCCCGATCGATGCAGTAACACCTTGTGCTGCCGCCACAGTTTTCGAAGCTGTCAACCTCGCTCCACAGAATGTAAAACGCCCCGATCTCTCCGAGGAAGTTGTACTCCACCCTCGTCTGTACAGTCTTGTCCTGCACCAGTGCTTTCATCTCGTCCGAGGAAAGCTGATCCCTCTCATTGACCCACACGTCAACAGACAAAATATTGTCGGAACACAGAGGAAACCGCATATTCGGCATAACTGCATCAAGGTAATAGTCCTGCTCCTCCTTCTCGACAATGTTTTCCACCATGACAGCATTATTCCAGATCTGTCTGACAAACGGAACATCATTTTTATGTACTGCAAAATACCTGCTGCTGTCCTCGATGCGAATCCAGTAACCGCTGCGCCCCTCCACCTCACACTTTGCCATATCTGAGGGTGCCATAAACAGGAGCCGCCCTGAATTCTGAAAGGAATCCGTGTCGTCTATCACTTTCAGCGGCTTAAAACCTGTATTGGCAGAATATGCAAATGACAAATTCAATCCCTTATAGACCGCCGATTTCTCCAGTTCTACAAACAGGGATACCGATCCCTGGCCAAACGGGCTGTCGAACCCCCAATATACATAGTCTCCGCTGTACACAGGCTGTGTAAATACAGGAATGCAGGTGTTATTTGCCAGTTTGTCTGTGATGTCAGTGCTTTTCGCGCCCTGTACTTTTATGACCTTTTGCGGCCTGATACCTCTCGACCTTTCATTTATGCGGATGCCGAGGTCAGAAAAGACCGGATAGACGTATTCCGCCTCCTGCATATAACAGTTGTCCGCCCGCACAATCTGCATCCGGATGCAGCGTCCCTCATATCCCCCCTGCACCACGCTCTCCCAGTCAGCCGGAACCGCAAAGTCAATCTCGTATCGCCCGGCATTCTCCTCCCGCGCAAAGAGCGCTGACACATCAACGCTTGCCAGAAGGCGCTTCCAGCCCTTGCCGTTAAAATACTCAAACGTAACTTCCTGAATATAGCATCTGTAACGCGCGCGCGGAAAGACATTTTTCGGCTTTTTGCGGATAATCTTTAACTCCGGCTGTTCCTCCACCGCATTGTTCACACGAAACCGCTCAAATTCCAGCAGAAAACTCAGCGTGAGCTCTGCTCCCCGCTGCTCAAACAAAAAATCCTGTCCCAGAAAAAATTCGCCGTAAAGCGCTGGTTGTTCCGTAAAGGGGCAGAATGTATTATCCGCCACCTCACCTCTCCCATTCCAGATAAATTCCGGGACCATCTGATCATACGGTGTAAAAAGCTCGACTCGGTTCAGCCCGACACTGCCCTCCACCGTCCCCGTCATCTCAAGGACAACAGTCTGAAATGTCCCGCTGTCAGATGCATCATTCCAGAACTCGACAAACTCCGCTTCACAGCGCACACAGTCAAACGGCACGGCTCCCTCTCCGGAAAGATACGACAGCAAAAAAAGCTCTCTGTCCGCAAATAAGCCGGCAAGTTTTCTGTCACCGTCAAAACGCAGCCAGAACCTGCGGTTTCGGGCGTCAAAGGCTCTGCCAAAATGGAGTTCTACAGCCTGTCTGTGAATATTACTACCCTGGTAAGAAAAGATTGGAAAACCATCCTCAACATTGTACGCGACAGCCTTTTTCTCGGTTTCCGACACAGCGATCACATCCGTGAGCCTGGCGTTTATGACACTGATATCATGCTGAAAGGCAAAAATTACCTCGTCCCCTTCCCGGGTCGTGCCGATCACCTGCGCACCCTTGCGAAACTCCACGAGCTGAGAAGTCCCTTCCCCGGCGCTGAGTGTACAGACAGCCTTTGCAGGAATTGCAGGTTTTCTCGACATGCCATACATATTTGCAAACTCAATATGATACTTGTGCAGTACCATATTGAGCCGTTTGACATTCTCCTCCGTCTGGTTTGCAAATATGCGCGCGATCACAGACAATGGGTCCGGATTGTCCAAATCAAACTTCCATTCCGGCACGTAAGACTCTGACAGGTCTCTGATTATCTCTATAAAATCATTCCGGGTTCTGCCGTCAATCTGATCCCCCGCCTTAACGTTTCCCATCATTATCCTCCCATCATAACAACTCTGCGCATCGCAACTGTTACAGTTCTTCATCATCAGCTTCCACATTTAAATAAAACGGAAAGACGAGGCTGCCGCTCGTGTGATCCGCTGCAATCGTGTAATGAATATGGACAATCAGACAGCCCTTGTCCAGTTGCGGCTCTATCTTTACGTCGACATCCGAGATTCTTGGCTCCTGTTCTAAAATCGTGCGTTCAACCTCACGCGTCATCATGGTAATCCGCGTGACGGACGTATCCATAAACGTGTAGGACAGAAGCCTGCTGCCGAAATCCCTGCGGGCAAAGCGCTCCCCTTTCTGCGTCATCAGAATCATGTACACAGACTCCCGCACACTCTGTTCGGCGTGTGACATCACCGCGCGCCCTGTCGCTGTGTTGACCTGCAGCGGAAATTTCAATCCGCTCCCCAGATATGATTTATCCCCCGGCAAAGCGCCTTTTCTTCCCTTTTGCGCATTGTCCGGCATAGCCCCGGATACAGCCACTGTGCCCTCCTCCTTTATCCCATCTTAATCGGCTTCCCTGAAAGCGACAGCATTCCGCTGCTCTCGCTCTTGAGCATCGACGTCGCCTCCGTGCTCACCTGTCTTCCCGAGATTCTGATATTGCCGTCAGCTTCCAGGTTGATCTTCTTTGAAGCGTGGAGCGACATTTCATTTGTTTCAACCTGAATCTTTCCGCTGTCGCCATTCATCACAACCTTAATCGTGTCCCCGACTGTCAGTTCCAGCTTCTGCTGTGCATGGATTTTGAGCACACCCTGATCTGTGTTCATCTCCAGAAGGCATTTCTTTTCCTTATCAGAGATGCTGATTTTGTCATTCTCGTTGTCAATATCAATGAGGTGCTCATCCTGCGCCGTCGCAATTGTAATCCTGTCCTTTGCCCCATCCGTGTTCTCATCATCCCAGAACGTGATTCTGCTGCCGTTCCTCGTCTGAATCTGCTTAATCTGATTCTGCTCGCTCGCCGATTTTGTCAAAAATTTATCCTTGTCTTTTGGTATGCAGCCAATCACATACGGCTTCTCGATGCTGCCGTCCTCAAAAATCAGAAGTACCTGATCTCCTTTTTCGGGCAGAAAATACGTTCCCCACCCCGCCCCCATATAGGGCATAACCATTTTAGCCCACTTGAGCTGGTTCGCGTCCTTATCCCTCACAGGCACTGTCACACACAGCCTGCCCGGCATCTCCTGTGTATAATTCTCCGCCACTATCCCAACGATTGTACCATATATTCGCTCATCGCCAAATTCCGTCTTTGTGACCTGTTTCTCCGTAACAGAGCCAATCATATCAAAAAGCGCCATGTGCGTTCTCCCTTATATTTCTGCCGCTTCCTAAGCCAGTACAACGAATATTAAGTTTCTGGCACCTTTACGCAGAAACGTTCATTGTACCAGGGAAGCCGCAACTGCCGTGATGTGCGTTAGATAACCGCCTTCATCCGACAGATCATGCCGCGCCTGCGTGACGTAAAACCGGTTGTCGCAGGGCTCCCCCAGCCCTGTCATTCTGATGAAATGCCCGGGCTTAATCTCCGGTATCCCTG
>CAMWOK010000182.1 GCA_947175845.1 uncultured Lachnospiraceae bacterium
AACCCGGACCTGCCAATACAACAACTGCACCTTCATTCCATGCTATTGCTTTTTTTTGCGCCTCAGTATACTCTTTTTTCATAAAATCACACTTTCCTTATCAATGTCTGAATCACTGCTGGAATCTCGTTTTTATCAAAACCTCTTTTATTCCATAAATCAAGCAGTTTATATGCATTTTCTACTTTTCCTTTTTGAATTTTAGAAACAATAGCTTCTCTGTATTCATTATCTTTTCCTTGGATTTTTAACTGTTTTTCTTCTTCTGATATATTTTCTCCCAGAATTAATTCATAATCCTTCAAAATTATTTGTGATTTTGCCAATTCATGTTCAATATCTTTTTCGCTTGTTAATGCAACTCTTTCAGCAACATATTCTTTTGAATAACCACAGTCAATCACTTCTTTTGTTGTCGCCTTTCCCTGATCATCGTTATCACCTAAAACAACCCACGGTATATCCAGCACCTTCGCAAGTTTAATAAATGCTCTGGCTGAACCATTATTTCTATACATTATACCATTTATGCCATTTTCATCAAATTCTATGCCTAACAATCCTGCAAAATATGGAATAATTACATCCTCTGTCTGCCCCTCATACAGAAACCATTTTCTTGCAAAAAGAATATCTCCCCGATTTCTTTGTATATACATATTAATTTCACATAATTCCTGATGGCTAAAGATTAAATATGCCTCAGCAATAATATTGTCTATATCTACACCTATGCATTTGCAACAGCCTCTTAACCCATTTTCAATCTTGTTATTGATGGATTCACGAATCACCACTCGCTTATTTGTTTCATCTATTGATACAACCTTGTTAAACTTCTGTGCAAATTTTTTCAATCCGTCTGAAATATCTTCTACTTCAAAAGAAACATTGTCTTTTATTCTGGAAACATTCGTCTGTCCTTCATTTTTTCTCAAATATCTAATATTACGAACATCTGCATTTTGAATAAAATATGGTGAATGTGTTGTTATTATCTTTTGACAATGCATTTCCTCAATAGACTTTTGCAGGGCTCTAATCGCCTGAGGATGCAAATGAGCCTCCGGTTCTTCTAATGTCAAAATCGCCTCTGCTGAATCACTGCTGATTTCTTTCAAAAGAATATTTATATATGCTTTAAACAAAAGGATTGCTGTAACACTTTGTGTACCCTGTCCATGTCTATCAAGCGGAAAATCAATTGCTGATGTACCGTTGTTTAATACAACCTGTGCTTTAGAAAGCAAGTCCCATGTTTTTAATGGAACCGCATTTATCGAAACAAGATCTTTACCTTGGAAGTCCATAACTTTTTGTATTTTTTGCAATTCATTCACTAACGAAGTAAGATTATTATCATTCGAAATGATGTTTTCGTTCAGCTGCTCTATTTGATTTTGAATATTATCAAGTTCATTTTGAGGGACTGACACTTTTTTCATGAATTTTCCCCATAACGGAGATTTTGTGCTAAATGTATCCCGCAATTCCCGTAAAGCCTGTAAATAAAATACAGGAGTAAGTGACAAAAACCTATTGACTAAATTTTGTACTTTTCCGACAATAGGATCATAATCAATATTCAAAAATACTATTTTAGTTTCTATTTCCCCTGTCACTTCATTATACATGGCATTTGCTTCAATAATTATTGAAGCTTTTTCAGCATCAATATATTGAATTGCTTCAACAAAAGTATCACTAATATAGCCGTCCCATTCTCCTGATGTTCTTTCTTCAAACATTAGTGTAATATTAATGCCGTCAGAATCTCTGGGTGATTTTATTTTATCATCCATATAAAAATCATAATCATCAAAACTTGTCCTGCCAATCGCTTTATTCAACCCAATTCGTATTGCATCAAGAATTGTTGATTTACCTGTATTATTTTCACCTATTAATATTGTAGTGTCATCTAACGAAATATGTACATTTTTAAGGCTGCGAAAGTTTTTTATAGTCACTTCTTTTAAATACATCTTTCTTTCTCCTTCTTGAAACATTTTTTATGTTTCCTCAACATCTCCATCATACGCAGGCTTTTCCGCAACCATCATCGGTGCCGCATTCTCATATTGATATACAGTCCCAACTTCCGTATCTTCCCCATTGCGCAGGCTATGATACATATCACTCAAAACAGCCCAGCATTTCATGATTCATTTCATCGTTTTGCAAAAGCAGGGGAAAATCCTGATTCTGTTCCAATTTCTTTATTTCGCTGCGGTGATGTCCCCTATCGCCTGCAGAAGGCTTCTGTCGGGATCCGTCGTGTCCTGCGTCAGCTCCCATATCATCACGCCGCCCAGATTCTCTCTGGCGTACGCAGTCTTGTCTGCAATCATCTCCACACCGTTATAGTAGACCTCCATGCCATTGTAGGTGACATGGTCTTTCTTATAGGCATCTGGCACACCCTCCAGAATTGTTGCGTAATCCGCCCAGCCAGGGCGCGCGTAAAAGGGGACTCCCAGTACCACCTTGTGCGCAGGCAGGCCGCGCGTCTCTTTCCAGTAAGTCCCGCAGTCCACGGCAAACTGGTACGGAGAGTGCCGTTCTCCGTCGCCGCCGTCATATGCCATGACATTGATGAAATCAACCGCGTTCAGCACTGCGTTGGTTTGGGCGGCGGCATCATAGTATATATTGCCGTCCGCTGTCGCCCCGCTCAGCACTGCCGCCGTCAGAAGCTTGTCCCTGGCGTGGAGCTGTCCGGACAGCGCAAGCATCAGTTTCTCGTACTGACTGGCGCTGGAGCCATCCACGCGGGGGTGTTCCCAGTCCATATCCACGCCGTCAAAACCGTACTGCTCACACATGGCAAGAATACTTTCTGTCAGACGCTGCACACCTGCGTCGTCGGCAGTCGCCGCCATGAACACATTTTCCAGCGACGTGTCATTGTAACTCCATCCCCCGACCGAGAGCAGCACTTTCGCCCCGTTTTCATGGGCAGCGCGTATCAGTGTCCTGGCGGTATCCGGATGTTCAAGCTCCCTAAGACTGCCGTCCGCCTTCGGAATCGCAAACGCGTAACAGACGTGGGTCAGCACGCCAAAATCCACGGTGTGCAGTTTATCCGGTTTCCAGTCAGGATAGTAGCCCACCACCTTAAAATCCGTCAGGTCGATATGCTGAGGAACGGACGCGTCCACAGGGATATTATCCACACCCGCAGGCTGCATTGGCTCACCGTCCACAATCCCCAAATCTTCCCAGACATCACTGCTGTCAGGCTTCTCCCCCTGTGTCCACCACCTGGCCCGATACTGGCGGCCCTGATAGCTGACTGTATCACCGCCTGTGTACACCGCGGCGCCCTCCCACGTTTCAGAGGAAAGCGCGGATATTGCAATACTGCTCCCCTCCTGCTCTGGGCTATCCTTCGGTTCCAAAACCTCCTCCGATTCTGCATTCTTTACATTGGTCAAAACCGCTTCCGATTCTGCACCCTTTACATTGGTCAAACTCCCCTTCGATTCTGCGTTCTTTGCATTGGTCAAACTCTCCTCCGCTTCTGCATTCTTCCCGGCGGCAAGTACCTCCTGTGCAGGCTCCTGCGAGCGGGCCGGCACGGCGCCTGGCCGTCTGCTGATACCGCCCCACACGACTGTCGACAGCAGCACGCCAAAGACAAAACCTCCCAACGCATAAACCAGCTTTTGCTTTCGTTCCACAGCGTCACCTCCATCTGATTCAAGACTGGACACAATCCCGTCGCAGTCAATTCAATTATACACTACACAGCAGTTCGACGCAATCCGAAGAATCTGTTGTTGATGCCAATCGGTAACAGCATTTACTGCAAAGTCCGCCGGAACACATAGCAGTTGACAGCGCGAAGCGATTCTTGATGGCTTCATGCGTAACAGTTCGGCAAGGCTGAACTGTTACACCAATCGCACACTTGAGGAATTGCCTGCACCTTCGACTGTCAGGTAGTATACTGGATACACAGAGGAAAGGACTAACACAGGACAAAGAAATCCCTGCAGACGGCGCAGAAGTACCTCAGCACCTTCGGAAAACAGCCCGTCTGAACACAGCAGTGTTCTGCCAGAACTGCATTTGGGCAGGGAATCTTCGTATTCCCTGCCCCAAACGCGCTAAAACCGTTTAATTTTCTTCGTCGTATTCTTATCGAACTCCGTCTCGCGGACTTTCAGCCTGAACACCCGCTTGTAAAGCGGCGCCGTCTTGTTGTACGCGTCGATAATTTTCTGCAGCTCACCCTGCATATCCTTGAGTTTCTTCTTGCCGGCGTACTCGTAATCCGGGAAAATCTCCGCCTCAATCGCGCCCTCGCCCTCGCTCTCGCGCACCAGCACCTCCTGAATCAGGCGGTTCTCGCCGAGTTTGTTCTCGATTTCCTCGGGTGAAACGTTCTCGCCGTTGGGCGTGATGATCAGGTTCTTCTTGCGTCCGGTCAGGAAAATATATCCATCCTCGTCCACATATCCGAGATCGCCTGTCCTTAGCCAGCCGTCCGTGAGCGTCTCTCCCGTCTCCTCCGGCATCTTGTAATAGCCCTGCATCACGCTCGAGCCTTTCACCCAGATCTCCTCGTCCACCACCTTCGCCTCACAGTTGGGCATCAGTTTTCCAACGGAGCCGTCCTTCATAAACTCGCCATAGTTCGTGCTGATAACCGGAGCGCACTCTGTCATGCCATACCCCTGCCAGATGGTGATGCCGTACTTTTTAAACATCTCCAGATATGCCGGGTTGAGGTACGCGCCGCCGCTGCACACCGTGTGGAACTGTTTGCCAAACACCTTTGCCCGGACGAGCGGCGCCGGAATCCATGCCGCCTCCTCGAGCTTCTTTGCGAGCGTCTCAATCATCAGCGGAACCATCAGAATCATGTTCGGCTCAAAGAGCTTGATATTTTTTGCCACGCGCAGCAGCGAATCGTTGATGCAGATAACCGCGCCAATCGAAATGCCCTTCAGGATGTCCATGCTGAGACAGTACGCGTGATGTACCGGGAGAACGGACAAGATGACAATCCCAGTATCCAGCCCCATGTCGAGACAGGTCGCATTCTCCGCGAGATTCCTGTGCGTGAGCATCACACCCTTGCTCTTTCCCGTCGTGCCTGATGTATACATGATGGTTGCAAGCTCCTCCGGTTTGGGTGCATAGTCAAAACCGGCGCTCTGTTCCCCGATCAGGCTCCACATGGAAAGCCCGTTTTCAATCCCCTGCGGCTCCCCGGTGCAGATGATATGTTTTAGCCCCCCGCAGCGCTGTTGTGCCATCTGCGCCACGCCGGACTTCGTCTCGTCATAGACAAGCGCAGTCACGTCCGCGCGGTCGATCAGCTCGCACAGATCCGCGTCGGGAAGGTTGGCGTCGAGCGGCACCGCGACGCTCCCGCTGTCCACAATGCCAAAGTAGGAAACCACCCAAGAATAGGAGTTTGGTCCAATCACCGCGATATGCTTTCCCTGCTCCCCGAGGGAAGCCAGCGCCGCGGAAAAACATTCTGTGTCCTTCTTAAACTGCGTGTAGGTCTTCGCCTCGACCTTCACTTCCTTTTTGCCGCCATCCTGGCTGTCCTTCACCTTGTAACGAAACGCATCCTGCGCGCCGAAGTTTTGCTCCGCCGCTGTCAGCAGCTCCCGTATTGTATGATATATCTGACTCATATTTTCTGACCATACCTTTCTCTCTATCGTCCAGTTCCCTGCTCACACGCCTGCACTGCACAATCCCTGTGTCTGTTTTACAGTTTCTCGAGATAGTCCACTGCCTCCTGGACGGTGCGGATATCAGCCGCCTCCTCCGGATTAATCTCGATGTCGAGCTCTTCCTCCACCTCGCCGAGCATACTCATGAAATCAAAGGAGCTGAATCCCAGATCTTCCATAAAGCGGGACTCCGGCTTGATGTCCTCCTTTTTTACCTCGACATAATTTGTGATGATGTCTGCCAATTTTTCAAACATTGCGACCCCTGCCTTTCTTTGCATTATCCTGTCCAGACGATACAGTTCAGCCATACCTGCTCATGCGCTGCCGGGCTGTTTCGGACACCTCCGTTCCTATCGGACGTCCGTGCCTTATGCCACATGCAGCGCGTTGCATATTCATTTTACATGGTTAAACTGTCCCGTACAAACTGCTGCCGGAGCGCGCAGACCTCTGCGCTGTGCGCCTCCGCATTAACCAGTATACCAAATTCCTCCACAGCTGACCAGTTCCTTAAATCAGTTTTATCACAGCGCCGATTTTCAGGTTCGGATTCTCAATCCCCTTGAACATGATCTTGCACATATAGTAATAAAACAGTTCAAGCGTCTCCC
>CAMWOK010000183.1 GCA_947175845.1 uncultured Lachnospiraceae bacterium
CAGGCGCCGGGCCAAACTGGTAGGTTGTTCCGCCGTTGCCTGCGTTGACATACGCGACTGCCGCCTCCGGAAACCGCTCACACCACCACCGGTACACCAGATAGGCATAGCAGGTCTCTGGCGTGGAGGACAGACAGCCCTGCGTGATGGAACCGCCCAGAAATCCCACGGTGACTGCCTCACCGCGCATCGCTTTCTTCATCGCTCTCTCAATCCGACACAGGTTTCCCCTATTCACAACGCCCTTTGCACAGTCAATCCCATACGTTTCGGCTCTCATGGCTCCACTCCTCTTTCTTTCATAATTTTATTGGATCTGGCACTTCATTTGCCCAGATACTCCAGATTTCTGCGGATAAACGCACATCTCTGCTCCACGCACTTCACCGAACGCAGCGCATCCTCCGGCGTGTGGAACACATAGTCCACAAGCTGGCCGATCGTGGTCGTCGCCACGTGGAGCCGCGTGTCGCTCGACGCATAATAGATGTACACGTCACCGTTCTCCCGCGCAATCGCACCGTTTGTGAACACGACATTTGACACGTCGCCGACCCGCTCAGACCCGAGCGGCGCGATGAGAAATCCTCCAGGCTCCGCAATGACCCGCGCCGGATCGTCGAGCGCCGTCGCGAACGCGTACACCACATAGCGCAGCCCCGCCGCCGTGTTTCTGACGCCGTGCGCAATGTGGATCCAGCCCTTGTCTGTCCTGATTGGCACTGTCCCGGCGCCGTTTTTCACCTCCGTGATGGTGTGGTATCTTCTCTGGCTTGTGATCCGCTCCTCGTCAATCACCGCGTGTGTGATGTCATCACAGAGACCAAATCCGATTCCGCCGCCGCTTCCCGTGTCGATAAAATCATCCATGGGCCTGGTGTAGAACGCGTACTTTCCGTCCACAAACTCCGGGTGCAGCACCACGTTTCGCTGCTGCGGGGAGCGCAGCGTCCTAAGATTGTCCAGGCGCTCCCAGGTCCTTAAATCCTTCGTCCGCACAATGCCCGCCGCCGCGACTGCCGCCGACAGGTCATTCACCTTCGCATCCTTGCTCTCGGAGCAGAACACCCCGTAGATATATCCGTCCGCATGCTTCGTGAGGCGCATATCGTACACATTTGTCTCCTCCGGGCACACGTCGTCGAGCAGCACCGGGTAATCCCAGAACCGGAAACCGTCGACGCCGCTGTCGCTCTCCGCCACGGCAAAGAACGATTTTCTGTCGTTTCCCTCGACGCGCGCAACCAGATAAAATTTGCCATCCAGCTCGATCGCACCCGAGTTCATCACCGCATTCACGCCAAGCCGCTCCATGAAGTACGGGTTTGTCTTGGGATTCATGTCATACTTCCAGAACGGCGGGATATGATCGCGCGTGAGTACCGGGTACTCATAGCGGTCGTAGATGCCATTGTAGAAATCACTCTTCCTGTTTTTGCGGTTCACAGTCTCCTCGTACCGCGCCATCACCATTGCCTTACTCTCTTCAAAATTCTTTGCCATGTCAGCCTCCAATTTGTCTTTTCATGACCTCAAAACACATTCTTCCATTGTGGTACGGGCACTTCCACGGCTCCACGATCGGCTTTGCGCCGTCCGGCGTGCCGTCCTTTCTCACCCGCCAGTACCACTCCCTGCCCGCCGCATAACCGCCGCGCCGGTCTATCAGGTGTGCCCTGATGTACGCCCACACACTCTGCGCCGCGTCGAGGTATTCCCTGCGCCCTGTCTTCTCATAGCCGTTTAGAAATCCCACGACGGTCTCCGCCTGCACCCACCAGACGCGCCACTCGTCAACGACGCCGCGCTCACACTCGTTTGCGAGGGACTTGCCGTCGAACGCTGTCTGATAAATCTGGCTGGTCAGGTCCTGTGTGATGGGCGACATCTTCTTTCGATATGCATCGTCGCCCAAAACCTCAACGCCTCTGTCCACAAGCCAGGCCGTCTCGATGTCATGCCCGTACGAGTGCAGGTCGATAATCGGATTCCATCTGCTGTCAAAAAACACTTCCTGGCGGTGCAGCCGCGGATTGTAGATCTTCTCCGCGATGAGATCCATCATCCACCGAATCCTGTCCGCCACCCGCGGGTCGCGGTCCACGCGGTAGAGCTCCGTGTACGCCTCAAACACATGGAGCAGCGTGTTCATGGTTCTGTCCGCCATCACGCCGTTCTCGGAGAGTTTCTCGTTGTCTATCTCACGAAACGCCTCGTCAAACGCCTCCTTGTAGCCCAGCGCATCGCGCATCTTTCCCTCAATTAAGTCATAGAGCTGATAGGCCATATCAAGCGCCTCCCTGTCGCCGCCCGCCTCGTAGTAGGAGGACAGCGCATAGATGGAAAACGCCTGATTGTAGGTATGCTTCATCGTCTCAGCCGGCGTGCCGTCGCAGTTGACTGACCAGTACACGCCCCCGTTTTTCCTGTCCCAGCACACATTTTTCAAAAATGCAAAGCCGTGTTGTGCCTCCGCAAGAAGGCTCTCATCTTTCAGGAGCGTGCAGGCATTGGCAAAAAACCAGGTGATGCGGCTGTTGAGAATGCAGCCCCTGACTGCCCCTTTATCCGGTTTCAGGTCATATCCAAGATACCCTGTGTAGCCGCCGTTCACATCGTCCCGCAGGCTTTTCCAGAATGGTATGATATCCTCTGTGAGGTGTCTTTTCACCTCGGAGCACATTGTTAAGTCCGCCATAAATGAGCCTCCTAAAATTTATTAACCTTTTACTGCGCCCGCCGTCAGCCCGGAATAAATCTGATTCTGGAACGCGATAAAAATAATCAGCGCCGGAAGCAGTGTCATGATGACACCTGCACAGATTAGGTTGTACTGATTTCCAAAGGGACCAGTAAAAGTGTAGAGTGCAAGGGATACCGTCTTCAAATCCGGCTTTGTCAGGTAAAGCATTGCATTGTAGTACTCGTTGTAGATTCCCACACCTTTCAGGATCGCACAGGTGACAATCGCAGGCTTGAGCAAAGGGAACAATATCTTGAAAAAAATAGTAAGGTAACTTGCCCCATCCATATATGCCGACTCGTCCAGCGAGACCGAAATATTTTCAAAAAACTGGATAAATACGTAGATTGAGATGACATCTGTTCCCATGCTGAGTATAATGTAGCCGTATAATGTGTCAATAAATTTCAGCTGGTACATCAGCTGGTAAGTGGCAACCTGCATTGCAATGCCGGGAAGCAGTGTCGCAAAGAGAAACAGACTGCGAATCAGCCCGTTGCCCGGAAATTTGAAGCGGTTGAGCACATAGGCAATCATGGAGCCAATCAGCACAGAACCAACCACAACACAGACCACAATGAGTGCAGAGTTCAAAAACGCCCTGCCCATTCCTCCGTCGCGGAAAGCAGTCACAAAATTCTCAAAATTGAACCAGTTCTCCGGTGGCGTCATCACACTTGTGTTCTCATACTCTGTCTTAGTTTTCAGCGCGGTAATCACGCAGGAAATAATAGGAAGCAGCGCAATAAATGAGAAAAATACCACGGAAAAATATTTCACAAAAATCCACAAATACTTTTTAAAAGCCTGTACTGCCGTCATGCCTGTGCCCCCTTTCTCGCATTTAACTTTGCAATCTGTCTCTCGCGCCGTGCGGCTGCGCCCTTGTCCTCGTCCTCTCCGCTCTTAAACACATACTTAAAAAATAGTTTCTGCAGAATTGTCGCAACAAAAATAATCAATAACAGCACGACTGCCATAGCGGATGCCTGACCGATTTTCTGGCTTGTGTGCGCCACTTCGTGCATCTTTACAAAGTAGGTCGCCGTGCCGTTTGCACCCTTTGACGCAATGACATACGCCGGCTCAAACGCGCTGAGAGAACCTGTGATAGACATAATCAGATTCAGCATGACAATTGTCTTGATGCTCGGGAGCATGATGTACTTAAACTGCTGCCACTTATTCGCACCATCCAGATCTGCTGCCTCGTAAAGGGATCCGTCTACCGACATCATCGCGCCGATAAACAGTACCATATTCTGCCCGAAATACTTCCAGACGCTGGTTGCAACGAGCGACCAGTTGTTGATACTCTGGTCCCTGAGCCAGTATGGCAGGCTCTCCATATCTATTCCCAGCCATCCAAGAACTGTATCCAGAACAAATCCTCTGGTATAGAAGAACTTGAAGATAAATCCTATCGCAATGCCGTTTATCAGATACGGGAAGAACATGCATCCCTTAAAGAAGTTGCCTCCCTTTACCTTGAAACAGAATATCGTAGCCAGATAAAGCGCCAGAGCCAGCTGAAATATCGCGCCAGCCATATAGTAAACTGACAGAAACAGGGATTGGAACAAATCTTCCTTGCGAAATACATCCGCGTAATTTTTGAGTCCCACAAACCCTTTCACGCGGGTGTAGCTTCTGTCATAAAAGCTGAATTTGAACATCTCTGCAAACGGATAATAAGTAAAAAGAAACAGCAGGGCAAGCGGAATAATCGAAAATAACACAATGATAATCGTCTGCTGTCCCTGCCGGCTTCTAAGCCACTTCCGAAAATTGAATGGTTTCCTGGTCACTGCAGTCTCCCTCCTTCTCTCTTAAAAACGTTCGTCAGATTTTCCTGAAATTTGCGGCCTGCAGACAGAATGTCTGCAAGCCGTTTCCCATCGTGTCAACTTGTTACTCTGTAACGTCCACACCCAGCGAAGACTGAGCATCGTTCCACTTCTGTGTCCATTCTGCCATGATATCATCAAAGGACATATTACCTGTCGCCGCTGCCTCCACGATCTTCTGAACCTTGCTGTCGCCGCCATTGTTGAAGTTAAGCTCGCACGCTGCGTTCATCTGGTTCATCAGATCTGCCTCTTCATCAGGCGCAGACTCATTGTTTACGATCTCCACGCCGTCAAATACAAACGAGGTCGGCGCTGTTTTGGAAATTGGATATCCGCCCTCATTGTCGCACCATCCAGACTTTTCCACCATCCACTTCACAAATACCATCGCTGCTGTCTGATTATCTGAGGAACTCATCTTGTTGATGCCAAAGCAGTAATCAGGACCTGCTGTCGCGTACTGCTTGCCGTTTACTGTGATAGGGAACGGCATATATCCGATATCATTGCCGTTTGCATCCGCTTCCTTCATCTGTGCGAGCGCCCAGGAACCAAGTACCATTGTTCCTATCTCGCCACGGTTGATCATACCCTTGCAGCCTTCCCAGTCTGTTGTCGTATAATCTTCCTCCGTAAGCCCGCCTGCCACTGCATCATAGAGAATCTTGTACAGCGCATATGCACCCGTCTCATCTCCATTGTCCTTGAACGGTTCCGCCGAATGTGCAAACTTCTGATTCAGCCATGTTGTGTCGCCTGTTGTGATAGCTCCCAGATATGCATCCCACTGTCCGCCCATTGTCCAGCCTGCCGCATAGTTCGTGTAGAGCGGTGTTGCATCTGTGTTATCTCTGATCTTCTGCAGTGCCGCGATAAACTCTGTCGGCGTCTTTGGCAAATCGGTGACTCCTGCATCAGCAAACACCTTTTTGTTGTAGAGAATACCCTGCGCATTTCCCATGTATCCTACGCCGTAGCAGTTGCCTTCAAACTTCCACTGATCGGCAAAGTTGACATACTCTGACATCTCGTCCACCGTTCCATACGGAATAAAGTAATCCGGAAGCTGTACCATATCGATCGACGGAATAAACATCACGTCTCCCCATGCCTCTCCTGTCGGAAGTCTCAAAAGTGCTGTCTGTGCATAGTCCGTAATTCCCTCTGTCTCGACTGTAATGTTTGGATAATCCTGTTTAAATGCCTCGATGTATTTTGCCATTGAGCCGTCCTGCTCGCGGTCCGTCTTGTGATGGATAAACTTGATTGTCGCAGTGAGATCTGTGTAATCCTCCCCAAGCGTGATGCTTCCATATGTAATTCCGGCTGCACCGCTGTCTGCCTCCGCCTGATTGTCTGCTGCTGTTGATGACGAAGTACTGTTCGAAGCCGTCTGATTGTTGTCAGATGTCTTATCGTCCGCCCCGCCCCCGCACGCAGTCAGGGACATTGTCATAACTGCTGCCATTCCAAGTGCCATGAGTCTCTTTAACTTCATAGTTGAAACCTCCCTTTAATTTATGGTTTTTTAGTTTGTTACCTTTCGGTTAACTTGTTTTTAGTTTATATTAACTTTTTCTTTTAGTCATCTCTTATAATTGACATATATATCCAATTATTGATTTTATTTGTCATTTTCTCTGTTTTAACAATTATAATCCATTATTTTTATACATTTTATCTATAATTCTTTTGCTTTTCAC
>CAMWOK010000184.1 GCA_947175845.1 uncultured Lachnospiraceae bacterium
ATATGTGTATAAGATACATCAATGTATTCCTGAAGTTTTTCCCGGATCCTGACAACCACCTCGTCCGTGATCTCAAAATCGCCCCTCTTTGCGCAGTAATAACCGCTTCCGATCGCAAACTCCATCTTGATCTTCTCTATCTTATCCATGCCGATCACGTCGTTGATCGCTTTCATCAAAATGATCGTCGCAGTGCGGTTGTAGGTCTTGTGTCCTGTGTCATCCGCCAGCGTCAGAAATTCAACCGTACAATCCTGGTCTACCTTCTTAAACAACTCCTTGATCTTTCCATTTCTGACAGCCAGCGCAATCTGATAAGGATAGTCCTTCTGATACACCCTGGCGATCTCACCAAAGGTAATCCCCGCCGGATACTCTCTGGACTTTCCGTTCACTGTCACCTGAAAACTCTGCTTTTTGTCACTGCCTCTGTCCATTCCTTCTCTCTGCCCCTTTCTCTTTCATCATACCACTGTAAAAGGCTCCCGAATCTCCGCCTTGTAAACCTGCAGTCCCGGAAGCTCCCTGTTGAGAAACTCTTCCATATAAGCGATGAAAAGTTTCTCGATTCCGTAGTGCCCTGCATCGATCAGCACAATTCCCTGTGCCACTGCATCAATTCCTTCATGGTGGTCGATGTCGCCCGTTATCATTACATCCGCTCCTGCGCGCAGCGCATCCCCTATGTAACTGCCCCCGGAACCGGGCATCACCGCCGCCACCTCGACAATGTCCCCCGGCTCTCCAAATATCCTGACATTGGGCACATGAAATTTTTCCTTCACAAGCGCTGCAAGATCGGCAACGCTCATGCGCTCCCGGAGTGTGCCCACCCTGCCGCAGCCCTCCTTGGAAATGTCATCCTCATAAGTGACATTCAGCACCTGCCTGTCTGTCAGCGCGAGCTCATCTGCAGCCGCGTCGGCCATCCCCATCACGTCAAAATTGGTGTGCATGGCGTAATAGCTGATATCATTTCGAATCAGCTCACAGACCCGTCTGCCGATGAAATCATCGGTTGTGACCCTGTCAAGCTTCTTAAAAATCAGCGGGTGATGGGTGATCAAAAGATCCGCCCCGAGCCGGACAGCCTCCTCGATGACATCATCCGAGGCATCCAGGGCAATATAGACGGTCCTAACCTCCTTGTCACGTCTGCCCGCAAGAAGGCCGATATTGTCCCATTGCTCCGCAAATGCTATGGGAGAGAGGGTTTCGAGTTTCTCGATAATCTCATAACATTTCATGTCATTCCTCCTGATATGGCACAGACTTGATGGACTGTGGGCTCCACACCCAAACTTATCTGCATTTATAATAAGCGTACAGACAGAACACAATATCGCTCAGCTTCCCGTCGAGCTCCTCCACGCGGCACTGCTGCCTCTGTGTGAGCTGGCGCTGGCTCAGCAGATTCTGCCTGATCGTTCCGTAATTTTCCTTCTGCCACAGCAGATAGCGCTTCAAAATCGGGTGTGCCATCTCCAAAAGACACGGCCCATATGTATCCTGAACCCTCGTGAGCCGCTGTGCCTCTTCCCGCGATATCTCAGAAATCTGTACTGGCTGGCTGCACGCCTGGATTCCATTGACATACAGTCCGTTCTTCCTGCATTTCTGTTCCAGGTTCCCGCTGATCTGCCACTCCAGTTTCCCGAAGGCCCCCGGCAGCGCGCGCATCATCGGATAGTATTTGCCATCCTCATAGATGATATCCTCCTGCTCGATCAGATATCCCTTGTCCCGCAGATAGCTGCGCACCTCCGACAGTTCTGACTGTGGCTGCAGTACGACCTGACGCATCCTGCTGATGATCGCCCTTCCCTGTTCCAATATGGAAATAATCAGCCTTCCACCCATTCCGGCGCAGATGATCCCCTCCACCTCGTCCGCGCGAAGCGCGCTGACGCCGTCCGACAGTCTGGTCTCGATGTACTCCTGCATGTCATAGTCCGCAATATTGCTTTTTGCCCTGTCCAGAGGCCCACTGTTGACGTCCATCGCAATCACGTGCCGGCAGACCCTGTTTCTGACAAGCTCCATCGCGACATAACCGTGATCGCAGCCGATATCTGCTATACTTCTGCAGGGCTGTACCAGTCCTGCCACAGCCCTCATTCTATCCGATAACAGCATCTGTATTGTTCTCCTAATCCAAAAAATCCTTGAGCTTGCGGCTTCTTGACGGATGGCGCAGCTTGCGGAGCGCTTTCGCCTCAATCTGCCGGATACGCTCTCTTGTGACGTTGAACTCCTTGCCCACTTCCTCGAGCGTGCGCGCCCTGCCGTCGTCGAGTCCAAACCGGAGCCGCAGAACCTTCTGCTCCCTGTCCGTCAGTGTGTCGAGCACCTCGACCAGCTGCTCTTTCAGAAGCGTAAACGCCGCTGCATCCGCCGGCACCGGAACGTTGTCATCCTGTATGAAGTCCCCGAGATGACTGTCCTCCTCCTCCCCGATCGGCGTCTCAAGGGACACCGGCTCCTGCGATATCTTGAGGATTTCGCGCACGCGCTCCTCCGGCATGTTCATCTCCTTTGCTATCTCCTCCGGAGTTGGTTCCCGCCCAAGCTCCTGGAGCAGCTGCCTGCTCACGCGGATAAGTTTGTTGATCGTCTCAACCATATGAACCGGAATGCGGATGGTTCTGGCCTGGTCGGCGATCGCCCTCGTGATCGCCTGGCGGATCCACCATGTCGCATATGTGGAGAATTTATAACCCTTCCTGTAATCAAACTTTTCCACGGCCTTGATCAGTCCGAGATTTCCCTCTTGAATCAGGTCGAGAAACAGCATCCCGCGCCCGACGTAGCGCTTGGCAATGCTGACCACAAGACGCAGATTCGCCTCCGCAAGCCGCTTCTTGGCATCCTCGTCCCCAAGCTCCATGCGCTTGGCAAGCTCGATCTCCTCGTCCGCATTCAGAAGCGGAACCTTGCCGATTTCCTTGAGGTACATTCTGACCGGATCCTCGATTCCAACCCCGTCCGGCACAGACAGATCGATGTTCTCGACATCCATATCTTCGTCGTCCACCAGCAGCAGGTCATCATCCGGCAGATCATCATCGTCATCCGTAATGCGAAGCACATCTACATTGTTCTGATCAAGCGTCTCCAAAATCCGCTCAAACTGTTCCTCCTCAAGCGGCATATCCTTGAAAAAATCGCTGATTTCCTGATATTCCAGCACATTTTTCTTCTTCTTTGCCATCACCAGGAGTTCTTTCAATTTCGCATCAAATTTTGCTTGTGTGTTTTCATCCATTCTGGTCAATCCTCCATACCATATTATTTTTATCCTTAATTTAAAGAAATATGCGTTTTGTTAAGTTCTTCCAGTACTTTTCTCCCCTCGATTACTTTGCTGAGCGCCGAGATGTCCACCCCGGACTGCGCCGAGTAGTAATCAAAACTGTTTTTCTTCACCCGCACAAGGATATCATGAAAAGCCTTCTCCCGCTCCTGATCGCTCTCCAGTTTTGGCAGTTTTGTCGTGAACAGGGAGGCCGCCTCACTCTGTTCTTTCTCATCCTCGAACATATTGATGATGCCCGCAGGATTGAACTGGTTTTTCTCAATGTCATCAAACATCCGCCCTGCAACCTTTCTGTACAGCTCCACCGTGAAATCCTCCACGGACAGATATCCCCTGATCTTTGCGTAGAGCTGTGGATAGTCTGTCAGCCATGTGAGCAGAAGGCGCTGTGACTTCCTGGCGTTCTCCTCGGGCGTATTTTTGCCTCTTCTCTGAATGCCCGACTTTGGCCGCTCCGCCGTCTGCACGGCATATCCGCCCGTCTTTGCCGCCATGTTCACAACCAGCTTTCTCAGATTGTCAAAGCCGATGTGATACGTCTGCGCTACCGCCTCGAGATAGTTCTCGCGCTCCACATCCTCACCGAAATCACAGAGTTTCCGTGCTATCTGATTATAAAAATTGGTCTTTCCCTCGGGATCGCCCAGATCAAACTCACGTTCCAGCATCCGAATCTCGAACATAAATGCGTTCTCCGCGTGGTCGATGCGCTCCTGAAATGCGTCCTGCCCCATATTTTTAATAAATTCATCCGGATCCTTGTAGGGCGCCATGCTGATGACCCTGCCTGACATCCCCGCATCCCGCAGAATCCGAATCGCGCGGAGCGCCGCCTTCACACCCGCGCCGTCGCTGTCGTACGCCAGAAGGACATCCTTCGTATATTTTTTGATCAGCCCTGCCTGCCCCGGAGTGAACGCCGTCCCGAGCGATGCCACCGCCTGTGTAAAACCCGCCTGATGCATACTGATGACATCCATGTAGCCCTCACACAATATTATATTCCCGGTCCTTGCGGAGCGCGCATAGTTCATACCGTACAAATTCCTGCTCTTGTCAAAGATCTCTGTCTCGGGCGAATTGAGATATTTCGGGCCGCTGTCCCCGCTTCCCATGATGCGCCCGCCAAACCCGATGACGCGATGGTTGATATCCTGTATCGGAAACATCACGCGGTTCCAGAACTGTGTCGTCGTCCCCCTGCGCTCGTCCATTTTCGCAAGCCCCACATCCCGGATCAGGTCGTCGGTAAACCCTTTCTGCCGCAGGTATGCCAACAGCTCTTCGCCCCTCGACGGCGCATAGCCAAGTCCAAATTTCTTGCGTGTCTCATCGGAGAGCTGACGCTTGTCCAAATACTCCGCCGCCCCCGCGCCCCGCTCATTTCGAAGCATGACATAATAAAATTTTGCCGCTTCCCGATTGAGCTCGAGCAGCCTCTGGCGCCTGCTCTCCCGCCGCCTTGCCTCCTCTGAGTACTCCGCTTTGGGGAGCTCCACGCCTGCCCTCTCCGCGAGCATCTTCAACGCCTCCGGAAAGGTGCAGTTCTCATATTTCATCACAAACGTGATTACGTTTCCACCCTCACCGCAGCCAAAGCACTTGTAGATCTGCCTTGCGCGGTTCACGGAAAAGGAGGGCGTCTTCTCACCGTGAAAAGGGCAGCAGCACATGTAGTTGCTTCCCTTTTTCTGCAGTGCGACATAGCCTGATATCACATCGACAATATCGCTCTTTTGCCTGACTTCCTCAACCAGTTCCTCAGGATAATACATGCATCCAACTCCTACCCCATCCAAAATTTTGGTATATATATCTTCTCGTACAGCGAGATTGCAAACCTGTCTGTCATGGAGCTTATGTAGTCACACACCACCTTCTCGCGCGGCTCACCCTGCAGCCCCAGCTCCACAAAAAATTTCGGCAGCGCATCTGTATGCCTCATATAGTATTCATACAGCGTCTTGACAAGCGCGACCGCCTTCTTCTCCTCACACTTTGCCACCTGGTTGCTGTACACCTTATCGTACATAAACTGCCGCAGATTGCGCATACCAAGCTCCACGTCATCCGACATGCGCACATCATCCGTCCCCTTGCTCTGCGTCACGATATCATGGATGAAATTGTTCAGCCGCTCCCGCGGACTGTATCCGATGATCTCCCCGATCTCCCGCGGAATATCCCGCTCTTTCAGAATCCCTGCCCTGACTGCATCGTCCATGTCGTGATATGTATAGGCGATCTTGTCGGAAAAGCGCACAACTTTCCCCTCGAGCGTGGACGGCATACTCGAGGTCTGATGATTTTTCATCCCGTCCCGCACCTCCCATGTCAGGTTGAGTCCCTCGCCGTCCTTCTCGAGCAGTTCCACGGTGCGCACGCTCTGCTCATTGTGCCGGAACCCGTATGGACAAATTTCGCTCAGGGCGCGCTCCCCGGCATGTCCAAAGGGAGTGTGCCCCAAATCGTGCCCCAGTGCGATCGCTTCCACCAGCTCCTCGTTCAGCTGCAGTGCCCGCGCGATCGTCCGCGCGTTCTGCGCCACCTCCAGCGTGTGCGTGAGCCGTGTTCTATAGTGATCCCCCTCCGGTGACAAAAAAACCTGTGTTTTATCCTTGAGACGCCGAAAGGACTTCGAGTGGAGTATCCTGTCCCGGTCACGCTGGAACACAGGGCGGATATCGCACTGCGTCTCCTCCCTGTCCCTGCCCTTTGACCGGGAACTGAGCGCGGCGTACGGACTCAGATATTCGCTCTCCCACTGTTCAAGGTTTTCACGTATCGTCATAATAAATCCCCGCTTACAAACAAAAATGTTCCCTGTTTATTATATTTCACACGGATTTTAAAATTCCTTTATTTATCTTGAAAAAACTGCATTACAGCATGTTCCACTACAGATTTTGATGGAATTCCAGCTCGACGTAATCCCCCATGGCATGTTCCGCTTT
>CAMWOK010000185.1 GCA_947175845.1 uncultured Lachnospiraceae bacterium
CGTACAGCGCGGATGTGACGGAGTCCACCGTGCAGATGCAGGAGTGGGGCGCAGGTAAGCTCAAACCGCAGTTTGTGATAGAGAATATTTCCCCGGATCAGGGTTCCGCAGAGGCGAGGGCGCTCAGCGCAGTCAACACCAACTGGAACACGACGCTCACAAGCCTGATCCGCTCGGCGGATGACGCGGCGTTTGACGCAGTCCTTGCGGAGCATGTGGCGTTTCGGGAATCGAACAGCTGGGATGCCATTGTGAAGATATACAACGAGAAAATGCGTGCAAACAGGGAAAAGTTAGGCAAGTGATGCTGTGGAAGGGAGACGCGGGAGAAATCCCTGTGTCTCCTTTTTTCAGACAGGAGCTTTCCAGAGGCGCTGAATAAATAAGAAAAAGTGGGTATATTGTCAAAAGGAGGAGGTTTTTGCATGAAATGTTACATATCAAATCAGGAGGTCCAGTTTCAGGAGATGGAAGTAAACTTTTTGGAGGGGGACGGCGGAGAGATGCAGCAGGTGCGCGTTCACCCGTCGGTTTCCTACCAGCAGATTCTCGGGATGGGCGCAGCGATCACAGAGGCGTCGGCGTACACCTGCGCGCGGATGAGTGCAGAGAGACAGAAGCAGCTTCTTGCGCTGTATTTTGGCGCCGGAAACGACTACAATTTCTGTCGGCTGCACATCCAGAGCTGTGATTTTGCGCTGGGAAATTATGCCTATGTGGAGGATGCACAGGACAGGGAACTGCAGAGCTTTTCAATTGAGCGGGACAGGAAGTACATCATCCCGTTTGTGCAGGCTGCGCTGGAACAAAATCCGGACATTCAGTTTCTGGCATCCCCGTGGAGCCCGCCGGCTTTCATGAAGACTAACGGGGAGATGAACCACGGCGGCAGGCTCAGGCAGGAGTATTACCAGATGTGGGCAGACATGGTGGCACGGTACGTGAGTGCCTATCAGGATGAGGGAATTGCGATACGGCGGCTGACCGTGCAGAATGAGCCGGCGGCCGTCCAGACCTGGGATTCCTGTATCTTTTCCGGCGCGGAGGAGGCGGAGTTTGCCTGCCGGTATCTGCGGCCCGCACTTGACAGAGCACAGCATGCGGATGTGAAAATCAATGTGTGGGATCACAACAAGGAGAAGATTCTCGAGCGTGCCGCGGAGAGCTTTGGCGTGGAGGGCGCACAGGAGACGATAGACGGCATTGCGTTTCACTGGTACACGGGAGAGCACTTTGACGCGCTGGCGGAGGTGCGCAGGCAGTACCCGGACAAAGAGCTGCTGTTCACGGAGGGGTGCGTGGAGTACGCGCGGGCTGCGGCGGACAATCAGGTGCAGCACGCGGAGATGTACGCGCACGATATCATCGGGGATTTCAATGCAGGCATGAACGGGTTTATCGACTGGAATCTGATACTGGATCGGCAGGGCGGGCCAAATCATGTGAAAAACTACTGTGAAGCGCCGGTGATGTGCGATGTGGATGCGGACACGATTGACGTAAAACTGTCGTATTATTATATCGGCCATTTCAGCCGGTTTATCCGCCCCGGGGCAAGGCGGATTCTCGTGTCAAAGTACTCGCCCGATATCGAGGCGACCGCCTTTCGGAATCCGGACGGGTCAAGGGTACTGGTGCTGCTCAACCGCTCGGAGCGGGAAGTGGACTTTGTGCTCAGCACGGAGGGCAAAAACAGCGGCAGGATGAAGATTGGAAAGCACTCGATTATGACGTGCTGCTGGGAGTAGAGAAAATTGAGAGCGATATGGAACAGATTTCAAAAAGAACGCTTTCTGCATGTGGAGGCGGGAAACCTTGTGAATGGCAGAGGGGAGACTGTGACGCTGCGCGGAGTTAATCTCGGAGGATGGCTGATACAGGAAAGCTGGATGTGTCCAGTCGGCGGTGAGGACAGGAAGTGGGCAAATCTCGACACGCTAAAGCTGCTCGAGAGCCGGTTTGCGCGGAGTCAGGTTCAGACACTGATGGACACTTATCAGGACAACTGGATCACGGAGGCGGATCTGGGGCGGATTGCAGCGCTGGGATGCAATGCTGTGCGGGTTCCCTTCTGGTATCGCAATTTTATGAAGGATGAGCAGGGCACGTGGCTTGCGGAAAATCCAGATGAGAATCCGGGCATCAGGCGGCTTGACTGGGTGATTCGGACGGCTGAGAAATATGGTATGTATGTGATTTTGGATATGCACGGATGTCCCGGCGGTCAGAGCATGGATCACTGCTGCGGGACACTCTGTGAGAACCGGCTTTACACGGACGAGCGGTGCCAGCGCACGATGGAGGCGCTCTGGACAGCGATCGCGCAGCGGTATTGCGACTGTCCAGCCGTCGCGGCGTACGATATTATGAACGAGCCGCAGAACAATAGCGGCTACGAGGGGGCAAACAGCTACGACCCGTGGGAGCGCGCGTCGTGGGAGTTGAGCAACGCGGTGTACGACAGAATGATTCGGGCGATACGTGCCGTGGATCAAAACCATGTGATAACCGTGGAGGGAATCTGGCGCCTCTCCAATCTGCCCGATCCTGCGCGGATGGGATGGACAAACATGATGTACCAGCTGCATCTCTACGACGACGAGGACGGATTTTGCACATGGGCGGCGGACCTGGCAGTCACCGCACAGAACTACGGTGTGGCAGCGTACGTGGGTGAATTTCAGAATATGCCGGGGCTTGGCATCTGCAATGCGCACAGCATCAGCTGGACCACGTGGACATACAAGGGCACGAACAGGGATACAGGGACATTCTTCTGGTATTACGCGGAGCCGGAGATAGCTGACTGCGCAAACGATTCCTACGAGACGCTTCTGCAAAAGTGGGGAGAGCCGCTGCGGACGGAACAGTTTACACACAAGCGCAGCATAACAGAGTTGATCGCACTGCACGCGAAAAATTAACCTGCCAATATTGGCGCAAAAGGGATTTCTTTTTGATGATACATGTGCTATAATAAGGTTTCCGGGCAGGGATTACATGCCCGGAAGGTAAGAAGTGGGAATGAACAAGAGGTGCCTTTGTGCTTGAGAGGCGTCAGAGGGAAATGAAAGGAAGAAAAAATGAGAAGAAAGAGCAGTATTATTTTAACCGCGTTGATTGTGGCATGTGCCGTGACTGCGTGCCAGAAGTCACCTGCTTCCAGTGTGGGAGATGTCGCTGAAAACAGGGAAACCACAGCCGCTGAGCCGGCAGAGACGCCCGCCAGCACAGAGGCTCAGTCAGAGCTGTCAAGCGAGGATCAGGAAGAACAGGATCAGGAGCTTTACAATGCGTACATTGAAGTCAACAATTTCATGGTCGGCAGGCTTGACAGTTCCCTGGAGCGCTATTTCAGCTATGTTGATATTGAGCAGGAGGAGTTTACGCTGCTCGATGCGGATGATGACTATTTCAGCTGCTACTCTCTGTCGGAGTATGAAATCGAGGAAGCGGACAACGCTTACGCGCTGGCGGATGCCAAAAGTGAGAAGAGCGCGTTGGACGAGGCGTATCTGAAGTTATATCCGTCCCTGATCTCTGTGATCACCACGCTCAATGAAATTGAGGGGTACACGGACATGAAGTCGTATCTGGATGATGATTACCAGAAAGCAAAGGAGTATCACGCAGCGCTGACAGGGGTTCTCGGAGAGTACCTCGATGCGGGGGATGCCTTTATGGACGAGCTTGATACCGTAGCCCGCGAACGTCAGGAAAAAGCATATGCACAGATGAAGGAAGAGGGGTACGAAGTGCTCTATGCGATGAACCGCGTGCTGGATCTTGCCAGGGAAATCGAGGATGAGCTGTATGAGCAGGGCGTGTGGGATGAGAATATTCTCGATATGGATCTTGAAAAAATACAGCCCCTGTATGATGAGTTTGTGACCAACGCGGAAGCGCTGCTTTCGTACAGTGAGGATGAGGAAAAACTTCAGGCGGAAGGAATCCCCACAAATTCAATCGGGTGGAGCAGCTTTCTCAGGGATTTGAAGGACACGAAAGTCTCTCTGACAGAGGTGATCCAGAAAGTGAAGAACGGGGAGGCGTTAAGCCAGTCCGACATGCTGATCACACAGATTGCAGGTCAGTGTTCGCTGTCTTCCTTTGACACAGGGTATTCATCACTGATAGATGACTACAACAGCATGGTTTCTTATTAAGGTGCTGCACAGAGCAAAAAGGGGCCCGGAAAATGAAAATGGTTCTTTTCCGGAAGCCCCTTTTTTCATGTGGTGCAGGACGAAAAGCAGGCGTATGACAGCTTTCGGACTATCTATACTTCAATACCTGCCTCGACGAGTCGTTTCTTGAGTCTGGCTATCTCTGCATCCTTGCCGATGAGCTTAGCGTCCTTATCGGCAAGCTTAGCGTCCTTATCGGCAAGCTTAGCGTCCTGTTCAGCCAGACGTATCTTAAACTCTAGGATCTCAGGTGCCAGCAGTTCTTTTAATTCCTCACACATTTGATCACCCTCCTGTATCATTTTCTTAAACAATTCTATATTTGCCTCCGATGCGACATTCATGACGGAATCCGCATTTTTTCGATCTGTGTCATCTGAAAGTCCGGTGAAATTGTCAAGCAGTCTCTGAGCGCATTCCATGTTCATAGTCCGTGTCAGGGATGTAATCCACACATGACTTTGCTCATTGAGTTCCTTTGTTGCAAGAATCTGAACGGGAAACAAAAGACCGCTGACACGATAGATACCATCCGCTTTTTTGACCACATCATATTTCTTTCTGAGCTGTTCCAAAAGCTTTGCAGGCTTCTGCTCCCTGACGATTGAAATCGTGGTGTCGGGATCAGGAATTTCCGCAGCACTTTCGGCCTCCGCCATATACAGGCATGCATAAGCCAAAGCTTTATAGAAAGTGCCTGCGTTTATATCATCTCCCGGAGATTTATATTCAAAAATATTATTTCCCAGAAAAAAGTCTCCAAAGTCATTTCTGATAACAATATCCGCTTCTTTTTTAATCACCAGAAAATCAATTTTTAGCGGCAGCTTGCTCAGATTGTGTTCCCGTTCATATTTTAAGTACTTTTTGTATTCGCGCAGTTCCAGCTCCATCGCAGAGCAGAATGCCGGATGCCATTGTATCTTGTCCTCGATTTCCAATTATTTTTTTCCTTTCGCTTTGTTATTTTAGTATATCATAGCAGATGGCGATGTGCAATAAGATTGTGGCAGCCGCATTTTTGAAACACGTGCTGAACAACGTTTACCAAAATTTTCCCATAAATTATGTGCAATAAGTAAAATGTATAACTAAAAACACTTTAAAAATTGATTAATTTCAAAAACCATGGTATGTTAGAAGTATAACGCATGGATGGATAATGACGAAAGATAAAAAGTGTGCGTTTGGAAGGAGAATATCAATGATCACATACAATGAAAACGAGCGGGTATTCAAGTTAGATACCCCCAATACGTCCTATCTGATCGGGATTGTGGACGAGGAGAACTTTATTGGGCATATCTATTATGGCAGACGGCTGAAGGAGGCGGATGCCGCCTATCTGATGCGGACGGGCGAGCCGCCGTTTGTGCCGGGCAGAAATAACAGGGAGCGCTGTTCATTTTACGACTGTTTTCCGTTTGAATACCCCACAAACGGCCTGGGAGATTTTCGCGAGGGCTGTCTCGGCATCAGAACGGCAGGCGGGCATATGGGCAGCGTGCTCTCCTATGTATCGCATGAGATCCTCGAGGGCAAACCGGCGCTCGCGGGGCTTCCGGCGACGTTTGGCGCGAAGGATGAGTGTGCGACGCTGCGCATTCTCTGCGAAGACAAGTATGTCGGCATGCAGGTCGAGCTGCTTTACACGGTGTTTGAGGACAACGACGCGATCACCAGGAGCGCCAGAATAACCAACACCGGAGAGGAGCATTTTTATCTGACAAAAGTATTTTCGGCGTGCATTGACATGGACAACAGGGATTACGACATGGTTTCCCTCCATGGAAGCTGGGCGCGCGAGCGGCACATCCAGCGGAAAGCGCTGGGCTACGGCATTCAGAATGTCAGTTCGTTCCGGGGTGAGTCCAGCCATCAGGACCATCCGTTTCTCGCGCTTGTGGACAGGAACACCACGCAGGAGAACGGCGAGATTTACGCGATGAATTTCGTGTACTCCGGGAATTTCCGCGCGCAGGCGGAGGTGTCGCAGTTTGATTCTGTCCGGATGACAATGGGCATCCACCCGGAGAATTTCTGCTGGAAACTGGAGTGCGGCGAGTCATTCCAG
>CAMWOK010000186.1 GCA_947175845.1 uncultured Lachnospiraceae bacterium
CCCATAAAATCAAGGTTTGAGTAACAAAAAATCAGGTAGGATTTGACACTACCACGGTGCACACAAAGGAGGACAATATGAATTTTATGACAAAAAATGCAAAAGGACTGCTCTTATGCCTGCTCATCGCAGTGCCATCCTGGTTCCTGGGAAAACAGTTTCCCATCATAGGCGGCGCGGTGATTGCAATTATTGCCGGCATGGTCATCACACTGTTTCTCAAGGACAAATCCGCGTTTGAGAGCGGCATCAAGTTTACATCCAAGAAGATTCTGCAGTGGGCGGTGATCCTGCTCGGCTTCGGCATGAATCTCACCGTGATCGTGCAGACGGGCACACAGTCTCTTCCTATTATCGTCAGCACGATTGCGACGTCGCTCATCATCGCGTACCTTCTGCACAAAACGATGCATATTCCCGCCAAGATTTCCACGCTAGTCGGCGTGGGCTCCTCCATCTGCGGCGGATCGGCAGTCGCAGCGACTGCGCCTGTCATCGACGCGGACGACGAGGAGGTCGCGCAGGCGATTTCTGTCATCTTTTTCTTCAACGTGCTGGCAGCGCTGCTCTTCCCCACATTTGGAAAGCTGATTGGATTTGCGACAGAGACGGGCGAGGCATTTGGCATCTTTGCCGGAACCGCCGTCAACGACACCTCCTCTGTGACAGCCGCCGCGTCCACCTGGGACAGCATGTGGAATCTCGGCTCCTCCACTCTGGATACGGCAGTCACAGTAAAACTCACCAGAACGCTTGCAATCATTCCGATCACGCTCGCGCTGGCACTGATCCGCACACAGAACGAAAAAAAGAACGGCGAGCCTGGAAAAAAAGTGAGCCTCAAGAAAATCTTTCCGTTCTTTATCCTGTATTTTGTCGCAGCGTCCATCATCACAACGGTCGCAGTTTCCCTCGGCGTGGACGCGGGTGTGTTCTCTCCGATAAAGGAGCTGAGCAAGTTCTTTATCGTGCTTGCAATGGCCGCAATCGGGCTGAACACCAACGTTGTCAAGCTGGTGAAGACAGGCGGCAAGCCAATTGCCATGGGCTTTTGCTGCTGGACCGGCATCACGGCGGTGAGCCTCCTCATGCAGCGGCTGCTGGGCATATGGTAATGCCCGCAGAGCAGTCACTGCCGAGACGCTCCGCTGATGTATCCAAATAAAAAGAGGGCCGGGTGTTTGAGTCATGTATCTTGTATCTGCCTATTTTGATCCGGTTTCCACCAAAAGACTGCAGGCATTGATCGCGCAGATCGCCGCAGCGTCAGGAAATCACTATATGCTTGAGAAACAGGTGCCGCCGCACTTGACCCTCTCGGCCGTCGAGGCCCGCAGCGCGGATGTTCTGACGCCGGCACTCAGACCGCTCGAAGGGCGGCTGTGCCGGGGCGCGGTGCAGTTCGTCACGGTCGGCCAGCTTTTTCCCTATGTCCTGTACACGATGCCTGTGCTCAACGCCTATCTGCAGGATCTTTCTCTCGCGGTCAGCGCCGCCGTGTCGGGCATTCCTGAGGCGGCTGTGAGCCGGTACTACCGCCCGCATTCGTGGCTTCCGCATGTCACGCTCGCCAAAACCCTGTCGCCGGAACAGATGCGGCTTGCATTTGCCGTTGTCCAGGAGAAGTTCGCGGTCTTTCAGGCCCAAGTCACGGAACTTGGGCTTGCAAAGGTGAACCCGCATGATGATGTACTGCGGTTTGAACTGCGTCCGTCCAAACCGGCGCGCAAGCCCTGATGTGCCATGAACTAAATCGCTGCGCGATGGCCTGCCAAGGCTGTGGCGCAGTTTTCTTTTTCTCAATAATAATACCAGCGGATGCAAACGGCCCATCTTTATAACCCTGCATAGGTTTCATACCGCCTTTGAGCAGGTTTTTTAAGTTCTCGACGCATCACCAGAATGCTTTCTATGGGCGATTTCTTATTCCCCTTTCATAGCATATAACTTCTGTAACCTATCTTTGCGCCAAAAGCTGTGCGTGTGTTGTCTCGCTTTTGCACACTTGCAGTTCCCGGCGCCATGTGTTATGATACTGCCATCAACACCACGGAGGAAAGAACTATGAATCTTGTCATTTTAGAGAGAAACAGCGCAGGTACAGACATTGATGTATCCTGCTTTGAACAGTTTGGTGCAGTGACTTCCTACGCAAACACCACCGCCGAACAGGTCGCGGAGCGGGTGCGGGACGCCGACATCATTATCTCCAACAAAGCGCCCATGAATCAGGACACCCTTGCGGGCGCGGCGAACGTGAAGCTCATCTGCCTTTTGGCGACCGGCTATGACTGCGTGGATCTCGCATACTGTACCAGCAGGGGCATCAAAGTCGCCAATGTCGTGAATTACTGCACGCCTGCCGTCGCACAGCACACCATACTGCTGGCGCTGATGCTGACTGAAAAAATTGCGTTCTATGACCACTATGTGAAATCCGGCGCCTACAGCGCACAGGATCGTTTTTCAAATTTTGACCGCGCTTTTCACGATCTGGACGGCAAAACGTGGGGAATTGTCGGCATGGGCACAATCGGGCGCCGGGTCGCCGCGCTGGCGTCCGCCTTTGGCTGCCGCGTCCACTTCTATTCCGCCTCGGGCAACAGCACCTGCACAGAATATCCCAGAGTTGACCTTGACACCCTGCTGCGGACATCCGACATCGTGTCTCTGCACTGCCCGCTCACTGACAGAACGCGAAATCTCATCGACAAAAACGCCCTCGCCAAGATGAAACAAACTGCCATTCTGATCAATGTGGCAAGAGGTCCTGTCGTGAACACCCAGGACTTATATCAGGCGCTTGCGCAGGAACAGATCATGGGCGCCGGACTGGACGTGCTCGAGAAAGAACCCATGGAAGCCTCCAACCCGCTCAGCCGGATTCAGGACAGCACCAGGCTGATCATCACGCCGCACATGTCCTGGGCAAGCATTGAGTCGCGCACCCGGCTCATATCCGAAGTCGCAAAAAATATCGATGCATTTTTGAACAAAACTGACAGGAATGTCATAAATATTTAACAAAAAATATAAAACAGGACTTGACAACCTTCCATTTATTCATTACAATAGGAACGAAATCAAGCGCTCCGTGCGCCGCTCTTGCGGCATCGTTTCACTGCACGGGTCTGCGCATCAATAAGATTTCATGAATGCATACTTCATACAATGCATATTTTGTGCAATGCATCTTTCATGGAATACATAGTTCATGGAATCCATAGTTCATGGAATCCATCAGAAAATAATATGGAAAAGGCGGTGGGAAGATGATGATTTAACAAAACAGAAGACACGCGATACGATTTTAGTTCGGGACGGCAATGCCGTTTTTGTGTGATTTTGTTTTGTTATGACGCGGCGGTTGGCCAGGCTGGCCGCGCGACATCATCGTCTTCCTGCGCAAATGCAGGCTGAAGGTTTGATACCCTTCAGCTTTTCTTATGCAGATACACCGCACTTTGCAGTGTGCGCATACCCGCACAGGAAGCAAGTACGAGAACAATGACACACATCTCCTAACTCTGATATGACCGCTTTCGCGGGCAGGCAAATCAGGATGCGTGAAATTAAATTTTCACACCAACTCCCATCTGCCTGCTTTCGCGGGCATACAAATCGGGATGGTGAAATTTTATATTTCACACCAACTCCCATCTGCCTGCTTTCGCGGGCATACAAATCAGGATGTGTGAAATTAAATTTTCACACTATCCCTCGTGTTTTCACAACCATCCAGATAAGACAGCACGCACAACACCGGATCCTCTTTCAGCCTGATATTGACAGGTACAAGGGAGGTTCCAAGAGACAATTACCAGGAAACGGAGGGGATTTCATGATACAAATCAGACATTTAACCATACGGCACAAAAAGGATTACCGCATATTGCTAGAAGATTTCAGCCTGAACATCAACCCGGGCGACAAGTGCGCCCTGATCGGCGAGGAGGGCAACGGAAAGAGCACGCTGTTGAAGCTGATCTATGACCCAGCCCTGGCGGAGGACTACGTGGAGTACGAGGGAGAAATCTTGCGCGCCGGGGAGCGGTTCGGCTACCTGCCGCAGGAACTTCCCGCGGCCACACGGCAGCTTTCCATCTACGCGTATCTCACAGAGACAGACTGCTTTTATGACCAGAGTCCCGGCGATCTTGCCGCGCTGTGCGCCAAACTGGGCTTTGCACCGGAGCGCATCTACGCGGACGAACCGCTCAGCGCGCTCTCCGGCGGCGAAAAGATCAAAGTACAGCTGATACGCCTGCTCATCGAAAATCCGACGGCGCTGCTGCTCGACGAGCCGTCCAACGATCTGGATATCGAGACGCTGCTCTGGCTGGAAGATTTTATACAGAACAGCCCGATTCCGGTTCTCTACATCTCGCACGACGAGACGCTGCTCGAGCGCACCGCAAACAAGATTGTGCATATCGAGCAGCTGCGCCGCAAGACTGCGCCGCGCTGCAGCGTCGTCCAGACAGACTACGCATCTTATATCACACAGCGCAGCCTTCAATTCGAGAAACAGGAGCAAGAGGCCAGAAACGAGCGCAGGGCATACGACAGACAGCAGGAGAAATTCCGCCGGATTCAGCAGAAAGTAGAACATCAGCAGAATGTGATCAGCAGACAGGATCCGCACGGCGCGGCGCTCCTGAAAAAGACCATGCACCGCGTGAAAGCATACGAGGCGCGCTTTGAGAAAGAATTTGAAACTATGACCGAGATGCCGGAGTGCGAGGAGGCCATGTTCACCCGATTCGGAAGCCGCGCATCAATTCCAAACGGAAAAGTCGTGCTCGATTTCACGCTGGATGCGCTGCGTGTCCCCGCCAGTCCGGACACGCAGGAATCCGTCGTGCTCGCGCGCAATATACAGCTTCTGATACAGGGGCCGGAGCACATCTGCATCACCGGGAAAAACGGCTGTGGAAAGACGACGCTCATGCGCATCCTGGCCGCACAGCTGCTGCAGCGGACGGACATCAAGGCCGCCTATATGCCGCAGAATTATGAGGAGCTTCTGGATCTGGATCAGTCCCCCGTCGACTTTCTGTCGGACGGAAGCAGGCAGGACATCTCCCGAATACGCACGTATCTAGGAAGCATGAAATTCACGGCGGACGAGATGACACACCCCATGCGGGAGCTGTCCGGCGGGCAGAAGGCAAAAGTCCTGCTGCTCCACCTCGACACCTCCGGCTGTGATGTCCTGCTGCTCGACGAGCCAAGCCGCAATTTTTCGCCGCTGTCCACCCCGGTCATACGAAGGCTGCTCGCCGGTTTTAAGGGCGCCATCATCAGCGTCTCCCACGACCGCAAATACATCGCCGAGGTCTGCGACAAGGTGTATACCCTGACCGCTGGCGGGCTGGCAGCGTCCGGTGCTACACCATAGCCCGCCTGATCGCCGCCATCAGCTCGTCATAGTTCTCATACGCGGCAAGCTCCGGGTTGTCTGCCTTGATTTTGTCTGTGCTCTTGAACAGAAAGCCCGCCTTGCCCGCCTTAATCATACCGAGGTCATTGTAGCTGTCGCCGCTGGCGATCGTCTCGTACCCGATGGACTGCAGCGCCCGCACCGTCGTGAGCTTCGACTGCTCACAGCGCATCCGAAAGCCGGTAATCTCACCGTCTTTTGCAACTTCCAGAGAGTTGCAGAAGATGGTCGGCCAGCCGAGCTTTCGCATGAGCGGCGTCGCAAACTGCTCAAAGGTGTCACTGATGATGATGACCTGCGTGATGGATCGCAGCTCGTCGAGAAACTCCTTCGCGCCCGGAATCGGGTCAATCGCAGCGATCGTCTCCTGTATCTGTTTGAGGCCCAGCCCATGCTCCCGCAAAACCCCCAGTCTCCATGTCATCAGTTTATCGTAATCCGGCTCGTCGCGCGTCGTCCTCGTAAGCTCGGGAATGCCGCTCGCCTCCGCAAACGCAATCCAGATCTCCGGAACCAGCACGCCTTCCAAATCCAAACATGTTATGTACATTCTCAATACCTATGCCTTTCTGTGGCACATTTTTCCTTTTCCGGAAAACGGTCACAATTTTAGAGCTGCGGCAATTTCATTTTGCGGCTCAAATCACGACATAGATTATAACATATTTCATCTGCGGGATAAAGAAAAATATTTTATGCAAAAACTACTTCCAAAAACTACCTTGTCACCTCCACGTCGCCGCTGATTGTCCGGATATCAATGCGCCTGCTGCCCTGATTGTCGCCATAAGTCCCCTGCGCACTGTTCCCTTT
>CAMWOK010000187.1 GCA_947175845.1 uncultured Lachnospiraceae bacterium
TTGTCACCATCAGGAACTGTACATCACCAGGCAAGGGTGTGGTGGACAACGCGCGCAGAAGCTGCAGCTCGGTATCCTCCTGGACCGGCATCAGATTCAAAATACAGACCTGCAATGGCCGGATATCCTGATGCACTGCACGGTTTTCGTCCATCACAAATATATTTTCGTATTCCAGTATTTCCTTTGCTGGCAGATCACTTTGCACTTTTATAGGCATTATTCTACACTCCTGTCCATTTATTTCATTGTACTTCCATTTCCAGATATTCTGTCATAAACTGTTCCTCTGTGAGAATCGGAACATTCAGTTCTTTTGCTTTCTTATTTTTAGAAGAGTTTGACGCAGCATCGTTGTTGATCAGGCAGACCGTTTTGGCCGACACGCTTCCTGCGACTTTGCCACCCTTTTTTTCAATTAGGTCTTTCAACTCGGTTCTGCTGCCAAAGTGCGACAGACTTCCTGTCACGACAAAAGTCTGTCCTGCGAGTGTCTGCCCTGCCTCATCGATTTCCTCCTTGACAATACGGACCTCCTGCAGGAGATTGTCAAATTGTTCGCTGTTCTTCTCATCGGAAAAATAGTCCACAAACGCCTGTGCAATCACTTCCCCGATCCCATCAATCTCGCTGAGCTCCTCCACCGTAGCATGACGCATCGCGTCTATATCATATTTGTAATACCTGCAGATAACTTTTGCATTCGCAAGACCGATATTTGCAATGCCCAGACTGTAAATCAGCTTGGGAAGCTCCACATCCCGCGCCTTCTCAATGCCGTCTATGAGCTTTTTGTATGAGCGCTCGCCAAAACCTTCCATCGCTACGATTTCCGCCTTGTATCGGTCGAGGTGGAACATGTCCTGATACTGGTGAATAAAGCCTTTACCAATAAACTTTTCCAGTGTCGCCTCCGACAACCCGTCGATATTCATTGCATCGCGGCTGACAAACAGTGTAAATGATTTGATTTTCTTGGCATCGCAGTCAGGGTTGATACAGTATAGTGACTGCACCTCGTTGACCGCGCGCACCTGTGCTTTTCTGCCGCACACCGGGCAGCAGTCCGGTATTTCCAGGGTGTCGCTGCCTGTAAGATTCTCTGCAATCTGCGGTATGATCATATTTGCTTTATAGACTGTTATCCTGTCGCCGATGCCAAGCTTCAGACTTTTCAATATACTGATGTTGTGAACAGATGCCCGGCTCACAGTCGTCCCTTCAAGCTCCACAGGCTCAAATATCGCTACCGGGTTAATCAGCCCTGTGCGGCTCGGGCTCCACTCAATCTCCTTCAGTGTCGTCTCACGCATCTCATCCGCCCACTTGAAAGCAATGGAATCACGCGGAAACTTTGAAGTGCGCCCCAGAGAACGCCCGTATGCGATATCGTCATATGTCAGAACGAGCCCATCTGACGGAACGTCATACGAAGTGACACGTTCCTCGTAATCCGCCACGGCATCTGTGATATTCTCTGCGTTCACTTTCAGATACTGCACCACGTCAAATCCCTGCGCGCTCAGAAATTCAAACTGTTTTTCCCGTGAATTTTCAAAATCCACTCCCTCTGCTTTCACGAGTGAAAATGCGTAAAAACGCACATTTCTCTCCGCTGTGATCTCATTGTTGAGCTGTCTGACAGAACCAGAACAAAGGTTTCTGGGATTTTTGTACTTTGCATCCACATCCTCGATATGGCTGTTGATCTCCTCAAAATCCTGGTAAGTGATAACCGCTTCTCCACGCAGGATCAGTTCACCCTGATGTTTGATGCGGAGCGGCACATTTTTGAACACCTTTGCATTGTTTGTGATAACCTCACCGACCTCACCGTTTCCGCGCGTCACAGCTTTCAGCAGCTCTCCGCCCTGATACGTCAGCACAATCGTCAGTCCGTCAAGTTTCCAGCTGAGCAGACCTTCTTTGTCGCCGAGCCAGTCCCTGAGCGCCTCGCGCTCCTTGGTTTTGTCAAGAGACAGCATCGGGCTTTCGTGTGCCTCCTTGGGCAGTTCATCAACCACTTCATATCCGACAGTTATGGTTGGGCTGCCAGCCAGAACCAGTCCCGTCTCCTGTTCCAGCGCTGCAAGCTCATCGCACAGCCGGTCATACTCAAGATTGCTCATAATTTCTCTATCCTGTGCATAATACGCCCTGGATGCCTCACGCAGTTTTCTTACAAGCTCTTTCATTTTATGTAAGCTTTCACTATTTCCTTCCATAGTCCCCTCCATGATTTACTTATGATTGGTCTGACATGCCACACAGCCGGTAGAGTGTGGTGCGCTCTTCTCCTTTTAGCTCGCGGTATTCGCCGCTTTTCAATCCGGCAAGTTCAATATTCATCACCCGGATGCGCGTGAGCGTCTTCACTGTATATCCAAACTGCTCACACATCCGCCGGATCTGCCTGTTCAGCCCCTGCGTCAGAATAATTTTAAATGTGTACTTTCCGATCTTCTCCAGAGAACAGGGACGCGTCGTCTCATGGAGCGCTCTCAAATAAACCCCCTTTGACATGTTCTTGAGAAAATCGTCTGTAATCTCCCTGTCCACTTTGACAAGATACTCTTTTTCATGGCGGTTTGCCCCGCGCATCATACACTGTATCAGCTCTCCGTCATTTGTCATGATCATCAGCCCGTCAGAATCCCTGTCAAGGCGTCCCGCATAAGTGAGTCTCACGGGGTACTTTACCGCCTCCACAATGGTTCTTTCCGCGTGTCTGTCCTTCTCCGTGCAGGTGACTCCGACTGGCTTATTGTACGCCAGAACAACCTTTGACGAGACTGGCTTTATCCGCCTGCCGTTGACTTCGACAGTATCCCTGTCACACACCTGCACGCCGCTCACTGCCTTTTGGCCATTGACCGACACCCTGCCCTGATCGATCAGTTTATCTGCCTCACGCCTGGAACAGACGCCGCATTCCGCAAGGTATTTGTTTAGTCTGGTCATCCCTTTTTATCCCTCATAAAAACTTTTTCAATCTGCTGATTGCCTTCTCCTCAAAATCAACCAGTTCCTTTGCGATTTCCATCGAGGTATTTCCTGAATTCTGGTGATGATTCATGGATTTCCATATATTGGTGATACCTCTGCTGCTCCCCTGTATCATCAGTTCTGCAATCCTGCTGGTACTGCAATTTGTGAGTGTATTCATCTGAATTCCGCCCTTTTGCATCATATCCTGCAGAGTGCTATTGTGATACCCATCCGCCCGCTCGCTCTGCAGCCTGTCGGTCGCCTTGTTCTGTATCACGGAATACCAGAGCTTCTCTTTGGAAAGTTCCTGAAACAGCGCATCGTCGCGAACTTTTTCTGACAGGGTATCAATCGCCTGAATTGCCCTGTCCGTATTCTTCTGGACTTCTCTCAAAATCTCCTGGTCATCTTTTTTCATAGCTATCATCCTCTCTGTCACATATTAAGATAGCTATAGTATTGCCACAATTTGACAGTTTATGCCTGCAGATCGGTATCCTCTGGTATGGTATCCTCCACCTCTCCTGTCAAAATCTCTATCTGCTCTTTTTCCTCAGAATGCGCCTCTTCCTGCTCAAATGGAAAAACCACACCCCACTGCGCGCGCAGTTCGTCCATCTGCTTCATAATGCGCAGCGTCTCCTGATGCGGCATCTCCCAGCACTCCTTCTCGCCCTTCTCAATCGCTTCCATGCAGGAATATACCTCATATTCATAGCCAGTAATCTGTTTCGGGGCCTTCACCGACTTCACTGCCTTATAACTGGTATCATACACCGTGACTGATGAAAAATTGTTGATATTCTCGATCGCGATATATCCCTTCGGTCCATAGATGACACCTCTCCTGTCACTCAGCCCGTTCATCGTCGCATTCAGCACTGCCATTTTGCCGTCCTTATATGTGAGTGTAATACTCTCTGATGCATCCACACCCGTGTCTGTCAGGACACAGGAGGATTCAAGTTTATCGACGTCCCTGCCAAACATCATAGCCGCAAAATTCAACGTGTATACCCCCAGATCCAGCAGCGCGCCCCCTGCGAGCGCCGGATCTGTCAGCCTTTTCTTATCCGCGATGCTGTATCCGAGATTGGCCGTCAGCATTGTCGGCTCCCCGATAATTCCGGAATTTAAAATACCTTTGATCGTGGTAAGCATCGGCATGTATCTGACCCACATGGCTTCCGCCACAAGCACACCCTTTTCCTTCGCCAGGCTCAGTATCTCCTCCGCCTGTTTTGCATTTGCAGTAAAGGATTTCTCGCACAGAACATTTTTGCCGTTTTCGATGCAGAGTTTCATATTTGCATAGTGCTCGGAGTGGGGTGTCGCAATGTAAATCAGATCAATCTTACTGTCCAGCATCATCTCCTCATAGGAAGTATATGCTACCTTGATTCCGTATTCACTTGCAAATTGCTGTGCCCTTTCCTCGCTCCTTGACGCCACGCCATAGCACTTCACACTCTTCATTTTCCTGACTGTGTTTGCCATAACACCTGCTATGTTTCCCGTTCCCATAATACCGATTCGCTTTTGTTTAAACATGACTGCCTCCCCCCATACCTTTTATAACAACGATATATAATGAAAGCCCATGCAGCACCTGCCACATGGGTTTCCTAATCCTATACATATTATAGACGAATTACGGTCTATCTCTGAAAAAATTCTGACTTGACAAAACCAATCGTACCTCTATATTCAATCTTGTACCACTCGCCCTGATCTTCCAGCAGCGTGTAGGCAACCCCCGCCTGTGCAGTACCAATTTTATCAGCATCCTGACTTGCCCGGTTCCTTACATTCACATTCGTCGTAGCTGTCACTGTGCCCAGCCCTGTACCTGTGTTTGCATCTGCATTTGCATTTGGTTCGGATGGCGCAACTACCTCCTCCGAAGCTACCACTTCAAGATAATCGCTCTTGATAAAAGCTTCCTTTCCCTCAAATATGACCTTGCTCCATCCATTGACTCTCTCCTCAATGCGCGTGAGCTCTATTCCTGCCTGTGCCTTGCCGATCTTGTCAGCCTCCTCACTGTCAGACGAACGGACATTGACAGTATCTGTCGTTTTCACGATCTGATTGACAACCTGATTCTGCGTCAGCACTTCACTTTCACTGGATGCTTCTGACTCCGCCGGGGGCTGTGTATCTCCTGATTCCCCAGACTCTGTCTGAGCCGCCCCGGCATTCTCGCCCTGAACTTCCAGCTGTGCCAGTGCCACACCGACAGACTCTTTAACTACTGAGGGAAGTTCCTCCATAAACTGCTCGAGCGTCTCGTCCGCGGCGAGTGCTTCCTTGTAGTTCACATTGATTTTATTGTACAGGTCAACCACGTCATCCTGGCTGGTAACCAGCTTAAACGCTGCCTTGACACTCTCTTCGGTATCACCGTCAATCCTGAGACTCCCATCATCTGCCGTATATATGTAAAACGCATTCAATCCTGGCGCCTCTGACGCGATGTCCTTGAACTTTACATCATATGTCGTATACACAAAATAGGAATTCGCATCCATTCCCGGCTTTGTGTAACAGTTAATGTTCTCATAGCTCTCTATAAATTCACTTTTCTTTTCGTAGGTAATGATCTCCCTGTCTGTGTTGTAATCCTTAATTGCCCGCACTGTATCCATGTCCCCATCAGCCAGGGCTGTATAAAATGAACGCATGAGGTCATTGACATTAGAAACTGCATTCTCGGCCAACGGCTCATTCGTCCATGTGATAGTGCTTGTATTGAGATCTTCCTCCAGATTCAGTTCAACTGTCTGGCTCTTTCGGGAAACTGCAAACGATATTGCCACTGCAATGACAATCGCACATGCCGCAACCGGCAGTAAAATCCTTGCTGAATTCAGAGTGATTCCCCTGATATGTCCGGAAGCGCGATCTGCTGCGTTTTTCTGATCCTGACCGGACCCGCTCTCCTGTCGTGTGGCAGTTGCATCGTTGTTTTTCTGTGTCTCTGCCTTCTCCTTTGCACCTTTCCGGACAGCCTTGCCGCTGTCATCGTTCTCTTTTTTTACCTCTGATGCATCATCAGTTTTTTCCTCTTTTGTATTCAGCACTTCTGTATTTGTATCTGGATTTTGTCTGTTTTTACTCTTATTTTTTTTGCTGTTGTCCATCTTTACTCCCATCCGTCACTGCCAAATCCATTTCTGGAAATGCACCCGGCAGGAATCGAACCTGCATTAAAGGCGTCGGAGG
>CAMWOK010000188.1 GCA_947175845.1 uncultured Lachnospiraceae bacterium
ATTGTCAGATCGTACAATCCGACAACTTATGAATGGTTATGGCTGAACTGTTACTCAATTTCGTCCGATTTGTGTCGAATACTTGTGAAAATTGGAAAAATATGGTAAATTGTATTTATTCAGCCCTTGCGCGGTGCTGTTCACACAGAAGCGCACGGCTGGACGACAAAAGATAAAGTTTTAAACAAAACGGACAAGGTGGTGATTACAATGAAGCGAAAATATGCAAGTCAGAATGTATATGATGCAATACAGAACAGATTTCACTATATCTTCAAAGAATTTGACAATATTTTTGTTTCCTTTTCAGGGGGAAAAGACAGCGGGCTGCTGTTAAACCTGATTCTGGATTTCCAGAAAAAATATTATCCCGGGAAAAAAATCGGCGTGTTCCACCAGGATTTCGAGGCGCAGTACACGCTCACGACAGAGTACGTCGAGCGGACCTTCGCCAGAATTGAGAATGATGTGGAGCCGTACTGGGTCTGTCTTCCCATGGCAACCCGGACAGCGCTGAGCAACTACGAGATGTTCTGGTATCCGTGGGATGACACCAAAGAGGATCTGTGGGTGCGTCCCATGCCGGACCACCCCTACGTCATCAATCTGAAAAATAATCCGATGACGACCTACCACTACCGGATGCACCAGGAGGAGCTGGCAAAGCAGTTCGGGCGCTGGTACCGCATCTCGCACGGAGATAAAAAGACAGTCTGCCTGCTCGGCATCCGCGCTGAGGAGTCCATGCAGCGCTACAGCGGAATCCTCAACCGGAAGTACGGCTACGACAACACCTGCTGGATCAGCAGGCAGTTCAAGGATGTCTGGTGCGCCTCGCCCATGTATGACTGGTCCATCTATGATGTGTGGCACGCCAACTACACGTTCGCCTACGACTACAACCATCTGTATGACCTCTACTACATGTCTGGCCTGAAGCTGGACCAGATGCGCGTCGCGTCGCCCTTTGGCGACTATGCCAAGGAGAGCCTGAACCTGTACCGCGTCATTGATCCCGAGATCTGGGCAAAGCTTGTCGGGCGCGTGCAGGGCGCCAATTTTGGAGCCATCTACGGCAAGACCAAGGCGCTTGGCTACCGCAGCCTGACCCTGCCCGAAGGACACACCTGGGAGTCCTACACAAAGTTTCTACTCGACACGCTCCCGGTGCGGCTGCGCAACAACTACATCAAGAAGTTCCAGACATCCATTGATTTCTGGCACAATGTGGGCGGCGGTCTCGAGGAAAAAACAATCGAGGAGCTGATTGCACATGGGTACAAAGTACACCGAAACGGCGTGTCAAACTATACCCTCATGAAAAATTCACGGATTGTCTTTGACGGGAAAATACCCGATCACACGGACGACATCAAGTCCTCGAAGGACATTCCGAGCTGGAAGCGCATGTGCTACTGTATCCTGAAAAACGATCACATCTGCCGTTTCATGGGCTTTGGCCTCACCAAACAGCAGAAGGAAAACATCAACCTGTTAAAACAAAAATACCAGAATGTAGGAGGTACATCATGACATACCAGAGCCCTGTATACCAGGTTATTTCCGTACCAATCGACAAAATAAAGCCAAACACCTACAACCCCAACTCTGTAGCGCCGCCCGAGCTCAAACTCCTCTACGACAGCATCAAGGAGGACGGATACACCATACCGATCGTCTGCTACCATGATGAGACAGGGGACAATTACATCATTGTGGACGGCTTCCACCGCTACCGCATCATGCTTGACTATCCCGACATCTACGAGCGGGAACACGGTATGCTGCCCGTCTCCGTCATCAACAAGCCGCTCGACCACCGCATGGCGAGCACCATCCGCCACAACCGCGCGCGCGGCTCGCACAGCGTGGACCTGATGAGCAACATCATCAAAGAACTGCACGAGCTGGGACGCACCGACGCGTGGATCTCGAAGCACCTCGGCATGGAGCGCGACGAGATTCTCCGCCTGAAACAGATTACCGGGCTTGCCGCGCTGTTTCGCGATATCCCGTTTGGCAGTGCGTGGACGCCCGTCGACGACAAGGAGCCTGCTCTGGCTGCCCCGTTTCCCGAAGATGACGACCTGGAATAAACGACATATAAAAAATGCCCTGTAAGGGCATTTTTTATATGTACTATAACGTAAACTTGTTGACATCCTCAATAAGGGTCCTAACCTTGCCTTCCAAATCTTCGACCATCTGGTTGGAGTCGTTCACCTCTTTTGAAAGCTCTGTGGACATCGCCGCGGTCTGCTCTGCGACAGAAGCGTTATCCTGTGCCAGATCGTTGAGGACAGCTATCGAGCTTGTAACATTTTCTCTCTGGCTGTCAATCTGCTGTGTCATCGTGTCAATCGAATGGACGGAGGCAACACAGTCCGCCAGCGCCTGGTGCAGCATCTCCATGATGTGCTGCGTCTCTGTCAGGGAATTGACCTGAATCTCTACTGAGTCGTTGATTTCCTTCATCACGTTCACCGATTTTTCCGCATTGCTCTGCAGTTCAACTACAGTCCTGCCAATCTCATCCACCGAGTTCGAGGACTGGCTTGCCAGCTTTGCGATCTCGTCGGCAACAACGGAAAAACCTCTTCCTGCCTCACCTGCACGCGCAGCCTCAATACTCGCATTGAGCGCAAGCAGGCTGGTCTGGTCAGAAATCTCATTGATCAGGTTTGCCGCCACGTGAATCTGTTCTACTGATTTATTGGTGTTTGCGGTCTGCTCCGCCATGGCGGATATGCTCTCCCGCGTCCTGTTGCTCACATCAATCAGCTGCCTGAGTGTCTCCATCGACTGTTCGCTGATCCGGTTCATCTCAACAGAATTGTGATTGAGGTTTGCAACCTCTGTGCCAGTCTGGTTAATCTGGTCAGCCATCATCACGACATTGCCGCTCGCCTCGTCTGTGGATGCCGCCTGCTTCGTCACATTCTCGGCGATAGAATCCACCGCCAGGGAAACCTGCGAGATGGATTCCTTCATATTATTAAAGGATTTGTCAAATGTCTCAAGTGCCCTGCCCACGCCGTTTGACAACTCCATGATCCCCTGCAGAAGCCCCCGCATATTTGCCTGTGCCATGCGCAGGGCATCTGCGGTCTGGCCGATCTCATTTCTCGTCTTCACATCCACGCTCGTGGTCAGGTTGCCCTCAGAGATCTTCTGTGCAAAGCCCTGAATCTTCCGCAGCGGTGCCACCAGCCGCTTTCCGACGAGAAACGCCACTGCCAGAGAGACCAGAATCACTACGCAGAACACAGCGTTTGTCCGGATCAGCACACCCATATATTCCTTGTCGAGCTCCTCCCGGACAACTGCTTTCGTCGCGTTAATATCATCCACATAATTACCTGTGCAGACACACCATCCCCACGGCTCAAACAGCTCAGAATACGCAATCTTGGGCGCGACGGTCACACCGTCTGACTTGGTGAAATAAAATTCATTGTACCCGCCTTTTTCCGCGCTTTTGCAGACATTCACCACCGACTGCGTGATCATGACACCGTTCTGATCCTTCATATCCTTGCGGTTATTGCCCTCCTGATCAGTCAGAACCGCATGTACTACCAGCACATAATCCGTTCCGTCGATCCAGAAATATCCGCTCTGGTCATCTCTGTAGCGCATGGCGCGCACAAAATCCTTTGCGTCCTCCTGCGCTTCCTGCTCGCTCTTCTCCCCTGCCAGAAATTTGTCATACTCGCTCTGTATCACGGACAACGCACTCTGCACCTGCGACTTGATTTCCGTCTTGTATCCCTCATCCACTGCCTCCTCATACGTCTCATAAGAAGAAGTTGACATGGACTGAATTGAAAGAATCGTATTCCCGCCAATCCCGATTGCGGTGACTGCCGCCACCACGCCGCACAACAACATGATCGAACTGATCAAACTTTTTTTCTTACCTTCCATTTATTATTCCTCCTGCCCGCAACTGTTCGGATCCTTTCACTGTCAACCCACATTGCATATTACCATTGTATAACTATTGACAGGATAAAGCAATGAAATTGTTGAAAATAGTAAAATTTTTGTGAAAATGACGTTGATTTTCATGCATTCTGCGCGATAAGTGCACATTTATGCTCTCTTCTGATGTTATGCGGATAAAAAAACAGGCGACAGTGCGCCTGTATTTTTACAGATATCGGTTTACAAAGGCCTTGATGGCATCGTAGCTCTCCCTGCTCAGGATGTGCTCGATCCTGCACGCGTCCTCGAGCGCGGTATGCTCCGGAACCCCCATCTTCATCAGCCACTCCGACAGAAACTGGTGCCGCTCGTAGATCAGCTCCGCGATGCGCTTCCCGGAATCCGTGAGATAGATAAAGCCCGCGTCAGTGACGGTTATGTGGTTTTTCTCGCGGAGGTTTTTCATGGCAATGCTGACGCTCGACTTCTTGTAGCCGAGTTCGTTTGCAATGTCGACCGACCGGACGACCGGGAGCTTCTTTCCCAGCATCAGTATTGTCTCCAGATAATTTTCAGCAGATTCGTTCTCTATCATCGTTTTCTCCTATCTCTCTGCTCTGTCCAGCATGAGCAGCTGCGCCCATTATAACACGAACTTCCCATGATTTCAACAGTTGTGCAAATGCAGGGACCGCATCACACAAGCATGTCCCTGCAGTACGCCAGCACCTCCTCCAACGCCTTTTTGTTGGCGGTGTAGTAGACGCGCTTCTCCTCCCGCTTCACCTCGACAAGCCGCGCGCTCAGCAGGGCATTCATATGATGGGAAACCGTCGCGGTCGTCAGATTCAGATGCCTGGCCAGCTCACTCCCATAGGCCGCCCTGTCGCGGATATAGGAGAGAATCTCAAACTTGCTCCTGTCTGCCAGAAGCTTTAACACCTGCAGCACATCCGCCTCAGCCCCCTCCTGAGCATGCGCCGGGCGCATTCCCATGTCAAAATCCTCGCCGAACAAAATGCCAATCCTGTAGTAGTCCGGCTCCTTGTAGGTAACTCCGTCATCCGCAAGCTCGGCGTTCAGCATCATCAGATTCGGGCGGACAATCGACGCCTGCAGATGAAACCCAAGCGGGCTGGCACTCACATTAATTTTTGTCGCCTCACTGATATAGGCAGACAGCTCCCGCTCTGCGAGCAGCGACGTCCAGTACTGACAAAACGCCCCCGCAAGCTCAGAGAGCGCCTCTTTAAAATCCCGCAGCAGCGCTTCCGCGCGCACCAGCAGCCCCAGAACTTTCCCGGTATGCTCCGCCCGGTCAACAAACAGCTTCTGGATGTTCCATTTCTCCTCGTCCGGAAATTCCATTTTCATCACATACAGAATAATATCATAGGGGTTCTCCAAACGGATCAGTTCCGCGTCATCCCGCGCGAGAGCAGACCCGTAATTTTGCAGGCACTTTCCGAACGTTTCACAGTACGCCTGCTCAGAAAGCTTCGTCAGGTACGCGCTGTAGGCAGCTGTGTCCTGCGCCTTTCGGATCTCAAAGGCATCCCACAAGAGCACAAGTCTGCCAGGATGGCACTGCGCCTCATTTTGCTGTTTTGGAAAATAGAACCGGATGGCGTCCATGTCCTTCATGAATGTGCGCTCCGCGCTTTGCTCAATCTGTTCGAGCACCTCAAATTTCCGAATCCCTCCGCGAAACGGCATGTCGTATTTCTTGTCAAGCGACTCCTTCAGCTCCCTGTAGTGCTCCCCTGCCCCCAGATGCTGCAGCAGCGAAAAACTCTCCGTTAGGTAATCCACCGCACCGCTGATTTCCCTCACCAATGCTATCACTCCTCGTGTTTTTATTCCAACCGAACCTTTCTGAGACGGATGAACATGAATATTATAACACAAATCGCGCCGCTGAACAGAAAAATCTGCGAGACGGAACAAAAAGCCGCAAGCGCGCTGACCGCAAGCGATGCCGCCGGTGTCGCCGCGCTCGCCCCCGCGTTGAATATCGCGCCGACACGCGCCAGGTATTCCTGGCTGACTGTGCGCATAAACTGGACGCTCAGCGCCGACACCAGAATGCTGCAGGAGGCTCCAATCGCGAACGAGACGACAATCGTCAGAATGTAGACGGCCGCCACATTTGACCGAATCCTGCCGCCGAGCGTGTAGGCGCACATGCCCGCGCCCATCACGAACCCCATGACGGAAACCTGCGCCCTGACAGAGATCGTTTTGCTGACAGCCGGGTACACAAACGACCCAATGCCCATCCC
>CAMWOK010000189.1 GCA_947175845.1 uncultured Lachnospiraceae bacterium
CCATGGTGCAGGAGCTGGGCGTGAAGGCAGTGGGCGTCAGCGGCAAGGACGGCGGGCTGCTCAGTGTGGAACGAAAGTATGCGGACGGGCAGGATATTGGTTTTGTGGGCGATATCCGAAAGGTCAATCCAAAGGTGCTGTTTGACCTGATCGAGAAGGATTTTCTGCCGATTGTGGCGCCGATTGGCCTCGACGACCAGTTCCAGACTTACAATATCAATGCGGACGATGCAGCGTGTGCGATCGCGAAGGCGGTCGGCGCGGAGAAGCTGGCGTTTTTGACTGACATCGAGGGGCTCTACAAGGATATCAACGACAAATCTTCCTTCATCTCCAGAATTACCGCGACGCAGGCGGAGAAGCTGATAGAGGACGGTTTTATCGGCGGGGGTATGCTGCCCAAGCTTGGCAATTGCACCAGCGCAATCAAGAACGGCGTCAACCGCGTGCACATTCTCGACGGGCGGATTCCGCACTGCCTTCTGCTGGAAATTTTCACAAGAAACGGCATCGGCACGGCGATCGTCAAGGATGAAGACTTGGAAAATATGGACAGGGAGTAATGGGGTTCGCATAGATGGAGGGCAACTGAAATGAACATGAAGGAGTACATTGACGAGGCGGAGGCGGCGCTGCTCCACACGTACAACCGCTATCAGATTGTGTGGGACAGGGGCGACGGCATGTACCTGTATGATATCGAGGGGAAAAAGTACCTCGATTTCGTGGCAGGGATCGCCGTGTTTGCGCTCGGCTACAACAACAAGGCGTACAATGACGCGCTCAAGCAGCAGATTGACAGGGTGATTCACACGTCAAATTACTACTATAATATTCCGGCGGTCGAGGCGGCAAAGAAGCTCAAAACGATCGCGGACATGGATCGGGTCTTTTTTACCAACAGCGGCGCGGAGGCGGTCGAGGGCGCGCTCAAGGCGGCGCGGAAATACGCATTTTTGCGCGACGGGCACACGGATCATGAGATCATCGCGATGAACCATTCTTTTCATGGGCGGACCATGGGCGCGCTGTCCGTGACGGGCAACCCGCATTACCGGGAGGCGTTTGAGCCGCTGATCGGCAACGTGAAATTTGCGGATTTCAACGATTTTGAGAGCGTGAAGGCGCAGGTGACGGACAAGACCTGTGCGGTCATCTTTGAGACCATCCAGGGCGAGGGCGGTATCTATCCTGCGACGGAGACATTTATGAAGCAGGTGCGGGCGCTCTGCGACGAGCGCGGCATCCTGCTGATTCTAGATGAGATTCAGTGCGGTATGGGGCGCACGGGCGCGATGTTTGCGTGGCAGCGGTACGGCGTGAAGCCGGATATCATGACGATCGCAAAGGCGGTTGGATGCGGCGTTCCAGTCGGCGCGTTTCTGATGACGGAGCGGGTGGCACAGCAGTCGCTCACCAGCGGTGACCACGGGACGACCTACGGTGGAAATCCGCTCGTGTGCGCGGCTGTCTCCAAAGTGATAGATCTCTTTGAGGAGCAGCAGATTCTGGCGAATGTGAATGAGACGGGCGCATATCTGTATGAAAAGCTGGAGGAACTGACGGCAAAATACGACTGCATTCAGGCGCACAGGGGCGTCGGTCTGATGCAGGGGCTTGCGTGCAATATGCCGGTGAGCGGGATTATCAACAGGGCGGTCGAGAAGGGGCTTTTGTTAATCAATGCCGGCGCGGATATCATTCGCTTTATCCCGCCGCTGATAGCGTCGAAGGCGGATGTGGACCGCATGGTCGAGATTGTTGACGCGTGTTTTGCAGAGTGTGAGGCGGCTGATTCCGGCAGGGAATCGTATATGAGGATAGTTCATGAGACATGATAGGATAAAGAAGAGAATGTTTGGCGTGGCAGCGGCGCTTGCGGCAGCAGCGCTTGTGACGCTTGCCGTATTTTTGTACCGAGCGGGTTCCGGCGGGGCGGGGAGGCCGATGCAGGAGCTTTCCGGCCGGAAAGAGACAATTCATCTGTGGTACACGGACGATGCACTGACTGATTATCTCAGCAGCAAGGCGCTGGAGTTCTATGACAGCACGGATATCCGGGTGAACGTGGAGCTGGTGTCGGGGCTTGAGTATCTAGAGGCGGTCAACGCGGCGAGCCTGGACGAGGAGGCGGACACGCCCGATCTGTACATACTGACCAATGACTCCCTTGAGAAGGCGTATCTGGCAGGGCTTGCGACGCGGCTGCCGGACAGCGCGCCCGTCTATGAGCAGCAGCTGTTTCACGAGGCGGCGCGCAATGCCGTATTGTATGACGGAAAGTATGTGGCGTGCCCGATGTACTATGAGACGAGCGCACTGCTCTACAACAAGACCTATCTGCAGCAGATTGCCGACGAGGCAAACGGCGCGGGGAGCGGTGAGGCAGACGGCGGGGAGGGCGCGGGAGACGAAGCGTCAGGGGAAGACACTGCGGTGCAGACGGTGACGGCAGATCAGCTGATTCCGGCGTCGATTGTCGATATCCTGACCTTTGCGGACCAGTATTCCACGCCGGAAAATGTGGAGTATTTCTTCCGCTGGGATGTGTCAGATATTTTTTACAACTACTTTTTTATCGGAAATTACATATCGGCGGGCGGTGCTGCGGGGGATGACAAGTCGCTGATTGACATCTACAACACAGAGTCCATATCCAGCCTGAAAGTTTACCAGGAGATGAACCAGTTCTTCTCCATTGACACCAAGGAGACAAATTACGACACGATCCTGCAGGAGTTTCAGGAGGGAAAGACCATCTACACGATCGCGACGAGCGACTGCATCCGGCGGCTTGACGAGGCGGCAAAGAACGGTGAATTTGGATATGAGTACGGGATTGCAAAGCTGCCGGACATCAACCAGGAACTCACAACCAAGGGCATGTCCGTGACGAACGCGCTGGTCATCAACGGATACTCGGAGCACAAAGAGTCCGCAGGGCGTTTGATGGAGTTTCTGATAAAAGATGCGAGCGCTGATTTGTACAGCATGACAGGAAAACTTTCGTCGGTCAGCCGCGGCAGCTACGAGAATGCGCACGAGGCGGTATTTATGGAGAGTTACCGGGAGTCCGTGCCGATACCTAAGATGCTCGAGACGGCGAACTTCTGGGTGGAGCTGGAAATCTGCTTTGCAAAGGTCTGGGGCGGGGAGGACGCGAACACGCAGCTGCGGCAGCTCTCCGAGCAGATTAAGACCCAGCTTGCGGGCGAGCCGGTGGCGGAGGCGCCGATCGAGGACCCGCAGGTGGAGCTTCTGCCCGCTGTCGAGTACGAGGAGGGCACAGGCGAGCTGGATGTAGCGCCGGAGTCTGAAGGGACGCCGCAGTAGCGTGAAATATAAAATTTCACCATCCTGATTCGTACGCCTGCAAAAGCAGGCAGATTGGAGTTAGTGTATTTTTCTACAGTAGATAAGAATAATTTTTTCAAATAATCCAATGATAAAGGTAAACCGGTGACTGCTGACTGGAACATCAGTTCATCACGGCGGCTGTTGAAGCAGGCTTTCGGAACAAAGAGATTCCGAAAGCCTATCAAAACGAAAAGGGAGGTTTGCTGGTATGATTGGATTTTTGATTGCGCTGGTGTCGGGAGCGCTGATGAGCGTGCAGGGAGTGTTTAACACGAAGGTGACGGAATCATCGAGCATGTGGGCGGCAAACGCGTTCGTGCAGTTCACGGCGTTTCTGGTGTGCATTGTGGCCTGGGCGTTTGCGGACAGGACTTCATTTCGCGAAGTGCTTGCCGTGGAGCCAAAGTATTTCCTGCTCGGCGGCGCCATAGGCGCCTTTATCACGCTGACCGTCATCAAGAGCATGGATGCCCTCGGCCCGGCAAAGGCGGTCATGCTCATTGTCATAGCGCAGTTGATTGTCGCGTATCTGATCGAGCTTTTTGGCCTGTTTGGTGTGGAGAAACAGCCGTTTTCCTGGCGGAAAGTGCTTGGCGCGCTGATCGCCGTCGGGGGATTTGTGCTGTTTAAGTGGAAGTAGAAACGGGCGGTGTTTTTGCCGGCCAACGGCAGGGAACGATAGATAACAGAGCATATCCGGCGAAGGAATAGTCCTGTTATTTGTCGTTTTTTTGTTGTGGAAAAGGGAAAATTTGTGTATAGTAGATATAAGAATTCAGGAATTCAGGCATTGTTCGTCGACCGCTTTCACAGGGACAAAGGATACCTGCTCAGCTTTAACTTCAACAAAAAGAAGGAGATCGGCGTGAAGGAAATCCAGGTTGGCGGCAAGACGATTGTGGAGGCGGTCGTGTGAGGATCAAGCATATGGAAAAATTTTTCAGAGCAGGGGAAACGTGATAGGAAAAATAGCACATTTAGGGTATATTGGTCCATTATTGTGAATAAAGGAATATTCGCGCATTGAATGTGTGAAAGAAACCGACCGGGCAGGTATGATGCCGGGTTTCCAAAAGAAATGGAGGTGGACTGCATTGAAATATTTTAATACAGAAGGCGTATGCAAACCAGATGTACACTACATGGTGCGGCTCGACGAAAGACTGGATCAGATAAAGGCATTGTTTGTCGACCGCAAAAAGTATTTCGTCATCAACAGAGGCAGGCAGTACGGCAAGACGACGACGCTTGTCGCGCTGGAAGACTATCTAAAGGAAGAGTATATCGTGCTGTCTCTTGACTTTCAGCAGATTGGAACAGAGGATTTTGTGGATGCGCCGACGTTTGTGCGCGCGTTTGCAAGTCTGTTGATGGAGACGCTCGAACTGGGCGGACTGGGCGGCAGACAGGAGCTTGTACAACCGCTGGCAGAGTTGATGGACAGGGAGGGCAGCAGCCTCAAGGAGCTGTTTGTGCGTCTGAGCAGAATGTGCAGAGACAGCGCAAAGCCAGTCGTTCTGATGATTGACGAGGTGGACAGCGCGTCCAACAATCAGGTTTTTGTGGATTTTCTGGCACAGCTGCGGGCGTACTATCTAAAGCGGGACAAGATGCCGATATTCCACGCTGTTATCCTTGCCGGGGTGTACAGCATCAAAAATCTGAAACTGAAACTGCGCCCCGAGTCGGATCACCAGTACAACAGCCCGTGGAATATCGCGGCGGATTTCAGGATCGACATGCGCTTTTCGACAGATGAGATCGCCGCAATGATCGGGGAGTACGAGGCGGATCATCAGACGGGGATGGACATCCGCGCAGTTGCGGAGGAAATCCATGCCTACACGTCGGGGTATCCGGTGCTGGTGTCATCCATCTGCAAGGCGATCGACGAGGAGCTCACCGGGCAGGACGGTTTTGAAACCCCAAAGGATGCATGGGCGAAGAGCGGCGTCACGGAGGCGGTGAAAAATATGCTGAAAGTGAGCACGCCGCTGTTTGAGAGCATGGTGCGGCAGCTTGACCTGTATGCGGAGCTGCGGACCATGCTGGAAAATATCATCTATCAGGGGATGCGGGTGCCATTCAGCCCGGATGAGAAGTCGGTCAGTATGGGTAGGATGTTTGGATTTCTGACAGAAAAAAACGGCCAGGTGGCGATCGCAAACCGCATTTTTGAGATGTACCTGTTAAATCTGTTTATGACGGAGGAGGCAGGGCGCAGCGAGATTTACGCGAAAGGTGACAGGGACGGGACAGGTTTTATCAGGGAGAACAGGCTTGACATGGATCTGGTGTTGAAAAAGTTTGTGGAGTCCTTTCATGAAATCTGCAGCGACAGGGACGAAAGCTTTATTGAGAAATACGGCCGCAAATTTTTCCTGCTGTACTTAAAGCCGATCATAAACGGAACAGGGAATTATTATATAGAGGCGCAGACCAGAGATGCAAAGCGCACGGACGTGATCGTGGACTACCTTGGCGAGCAGTATATCGTGGAGCTGAAAATCTGGCATGGAAGCGAGTACAACGAGAGAGGGGAGAAACAGCTCTCGGAGTATCTCGACTATTTCCACAAGGATAAAGGATACCTGCTCAGCTTTAACTTCAACAAAAAGAAGGAGATCGGCGTGAAGGAAATCCAGGTTGGCGGCAAGACGATTGTGGAGGCGGTTGTGTGAGGATAACCTGGCGGCGGACAGCTGTGCAGTATGGGTTTAGAGGTAATGATAATACTCTCCCTTCTTTATAAAGAAGAAAACCGTCACCGCCAGCGCGAGCAGTTCCGCCGCC
>CAMWOK010000190.1 GCA_947175845.1 uncultured Lachnospiraceae bacterium
TTCCAAGCTGTCAATCTCCATGACGATACCGGATGCGGTTGAGGATGGGGACAATTCTGCTGCATACAAGGCTTCTCTGGGAATTGGCGGGGACAGCACTTATTTTGTGGAAGGTTTTTCTGACAAACAGCAGGTTGTAGATGCCATCAAAGCACACGAGGATACGATCAGGAAGATAGCCGACGACGCGAAGAAATCCGGGTCCGTGCGGGAGCAGGTGGCTTATGTGTACAAGGCCATTCTCGACAGTACAGAATACAGGCTCGACACGAACTGCGACAAGGGGAATGAAGGACATGTGCGGACCTCCTACGGCGCACTTGTCAAGGGGCAGAGCCTGTGCGAGGGCTACGCCAGGGCAGTTAAGGCAGTGCTTGACTCCATGGGAATCAAGAGTGTTCTGGTGCAGGGATATTATTGTGCGCCGGATGGCAGCGACAATCTGCATATGTGGAACTATGTGCAGATTGACGGAAAATGGTATGGCCTGGATGCCACTGCCGGAGATGGCATGAAGGGTGCAGTCGAGCGCGACAAATATCTGCTGGCAGACAAGACCGTGATGGACGCAAACCACAGGCCGGACGGCGTCATGTCGGATAGCGGTTTTCGGTTTACCTATCCGCAGCTTGTGAAGGAAGGAGCTGAGGATGGGGAGGAGACTCCGGACAAGGAGGAAGCAGACAAAGAGGAAGCAGACAAAGAGGAAACAGACAAAGAGGAGACGGACAGCAGCGGTTATAAAACGCTCTTTGACAAGGAAGGATATGTGGTTCAGTACAGAGATGGCACCGCGTCTGAGGGAGATGTGGGCGTATTTAAGGCCAGCTACAAGGGCATGGGGTATCAGGCAGCTGTTGATAAAGAGGGTGTCTACATGCTCACGCGCTTTTATCAGTATATGCCGGGGACTGGTGAGTATAAGGTTGGAAACTGGGGCTACTCCGACCCGAAACCCTTTGCGATGCCGCAGCTTGAGGATGCGCTGGTTCTCGCAAATGGAAACAGCAGGTATATTGAGTTTGCCATCACGAAAAAGGCGCCTGCCGGCCCGCTGTACGGAGAGGGGCTGACTGCAGAGGAGCTTGAGAAGAACTGGAATTTCCAGGGAACAGATAAGGATTTTATCGTATCCACAGGAAAGCTTGACAATCCGAAAGGAACGTTTGTTCCATCTCCCTTTGCAAGAAAAGTCACGCCGAGCAATTCAGGATACCTCACCTGCGGAAAGACATATCACGTTACGCTGGTGTTCAACGAACAGCTTGTAGAGATTGAAGGGGAGAAGCTTGGATATGAGGTCACTGTGACGGATGGCGTGACCGGGGCAGAGAAAAGCGTAATTAAGAATCTGAAGTGGGACGGGGACCGCACGGTGGAATTTGACTTTACGCCCAGCGATCAGGAGGCGGACAATTATGCCGGATACACGTTCCAGATCACGGGCCTGCAGGGAAAGGGAAGCCTCAAGGCGCCAGATGGCGTCACCTTTTTTGCAAAGATAAAAAGAGCGATCTGTGCGTACCGCTCTGAGGGGATCTATCTGAACCTGGGCGCGAAGCCGCAGCTGTTGGAGCCGTCGGACATCTTCTGCGGAGACTGGGTGAACGATCACGGAGAGCAGCTCAAGAATGTGAAAAATATCGTTCTGACAGCGTCGAAACCGGAGCTGAAAGTGGAAACACCGAGCAAGGAGCAGACGGATCAGATGGTGGACAAGATAAAGAACGAAGTGAAAACGGACGGGTACACGGTAGAAAAGAGTGCCACCTACGACCTCAGGCTGATGACCTGCAACCAGAATGTCATACAGACGGGAATGAGTGTCCGGCTGCACATCGGATTTCCGGAGGGCTTTGGTCCTGACGATGAAGGAGTCACATTCAAGGCATATCACTTTATCAAAAAGGATGGAAAGATCACCGGTGTTGAGGAACTTGAGTGCATCGTGGGAGAGAAGGGCCTGATCGTCACCTGCTATTCGTTCAGTCCTTTTGCGATCGTCGCACTGAGCGGCGGTGAAGCGCAGGAGACCACGGATCAGAAGCTGCTCATCATGAGCTCTGCCGGCGGAGATGTTAAGTTCAAGGGAGACGACAAAGACAGGATCTGTACGCTCTCGGAAAAAGGACAGTCAAAGACTGTCGAGATAAAAGCGAATCCCGGCTACGTGATCAGCGGTGTTTATCTGAACGACAAGGGGCAGAAGGTGACAAATAAGAGCTCCATGAATGTTACAGTCAAGTATGAGGCCCTGGATGGCGAGAGCAATATCCTGGATGTGGTGTTTGCAAAGGACAGTCCGCAGTCCGCGGCGCCGTCTACACCGGACAAGCCCTCAGACACAACGCAGCAGTCATCCTCTTTCAGCGGACAGTCGTCCTCTTCTGGCGGACAGTCGTCCAGTTCTGGATCAGGCAGCAGCACGTCTTCCTCGAGCTCAGCGGCCACTGGAAGTGCTGCAAATCCTTCTGGAACCAAAACGAATGACGCGGCAGCGGACAATCTTCCGTTTGTAGTACTTCCGCAGGGATCTGCGGACGCAGCTGTGACCGATCAGGCTTCTGCGGCACCGGTCGTACCAGCAGCGCCGTCAGCGCCAGCGGTGCCGTCAACATCCAGCACGAATATCACTGGCAATATCACAATAGATGGCAACGCCGGCGCGATCTCTTCGGGACAGGGTGACGGTGTACTCGAAGTGATAGGGCCGGACGCAGAGCCAAAAGAGGAGCACCTTGTTTTGTCAACCGGTGAAAACAGCATGGATTTGGTGGTTCTGCCGGCAGATGGGGCTGGTTCTGACAAAGAGGAATCCGGGTTGAGCAAAACCCTTTTGACAGTTGTAGTCTGTGCGGCGGCTGCAGGCATGATTGCAGTGGCGGTCGTGGGGTTTGTGCAGATCAGGCGGGACTGATTTTTCAGGCAGAATGCCCTGAATAGCCGTGTGGCGTTCAGGGCATTCTTTGTTGTATGAGCAGGTACACAGTACCTGATTCTTGATGCATTGCTGCAGCGGTGCGGTAAGCAGGACTATTATGATATCAGGAGTAAACAACGTGGCAAAACTATATTTTTATTACGGCGCAATGAACAGCTCGAAGACGGCCAATGCGCTGATGACCTGTTTCAATTATCAGGAGGTAGGGCAGCGGGCGCTGCTGTGCAAGGCGGATGCGGACACCCGGGATGGCGTGCGGACAATCCGATCACGGATTGGTCTAAAGCAGGAGTGCATTCTGCTTCGCGAACTGGTGGCACTGCCAAAGGAGGAGATAAAAACATATCACTGTATCATTGTGGACGAGGTACAGTTTGCCACAGAAGAGCAGATCGACTTTCTTTCGGACATCGTCGATTTTCTGGATGTGCCTGTGATGTGCTATGGTCTTCGGACTGATTTTCAGAACAGGCTTTTTCCGGGGAGCGAGCGGCTGATTGCAGTTGCGGATACAATCAGGGAAATCAGGACGGTGTGCTGGTGCGGCAAAAAGGCTGTCTGCAACGCACGCTTTGACAGCGATGGCATCGTGCGCGGCGGAAAACAGATTCTGCTCGGCGCCAATGAACGCTATGTGGCGCTGTGCAGGAGACATTTTAAACTTGGTATGCTGCGCCCTGAAACGGAGCATGTCTGAACAGATTCAAAGGAGAAAGGTATGATGTATTATAATTTGGAGCCGCTTAAGGCTATGGATATTTATTATGATGGCGAGCAGGATGGTGTCTGGGAGGGCGAGTTTATCAAGGGGGAGGCCCACGGATTGGTTTATCCGTCAGATTTGAGAGAATTTTTGGAGTGTTATGGAAATATGGATGTGAACAGAAACCCGGCTTCCTTTCGCATATACTATCCAGGTAATATGGAAGAAATTTTGCTGCAGACACAAATCGGGGAGATACCGATTCTGTTAATTGGTGTATTTGAGAATTATCTGACGGGGATTCGCCTCGATAAGGAAGAGGAACTGCCAGTTGCCTTCGGGGAGCAGACGCAGGACGGCGTGATGTGGAGTCCGGTCAATCTCACTTTTTCCGGAATGCTTGTATCGATGCTTGTGTCGGTGCTTTTTCAGAGCAAAGGCCACACAGTCTTTGACAGTGAGGAGGGGATTTGCGGGGCGCTCGCACAGTATGGAGCCGACCAGGAGAGCATCTGCCCGGGAGAGGGGTGCCCGCAGCATTTTTCACTGAATTATAACAGTGATATGGATATGTTCCTCATTGCGGAGTTCGATGAGGCGTGTGAGCAGCTGCGCCTGCTGCATGTCATACCGAGAAGAATGCTGACGCTTGAGGAGCTGAACCAGCTGTTTGCGCAGGAGTTTTACACAAATGCAATGCACTGTGACTACCGTCATGCATTGGATCTGCAGCGAAAGATTATCGAGCGCATGGAGGAGGCATCCGATCCCGGGCTGGCGGAACACTATAAACTTGCCGGAATATGCTGTCGGGAACTGGAACAGTTTGACGCGGCGGAGATCTGGTACGAGAAAGGTCTGGCAGAGATGGAGAGGAATCTCGCAGATGCTTTCAGCAAGGCAGCTTCGTATTATCATGCGCTGGGGAATTTCTACACAGATATAAAACAGTCTGAGAAGGGTGAACGATACTATGAGAAGGGCCTGAAGATTTTGCGGCAGTATTTCCCGGAGGAAGTAGAACAGATTGGCCGGATATACCAGTCACAGGCGCAATTTCTGGTCAAAGGCGGGGGAGATCCGGAGCGGGCAGTCGAACTTTACAACAAGGCGCTTGAAGAATTTCAGAAACAGCCAAAAAAATGTAAGTACGATATTGCCCGCACACAGCAGCTCCGCGGGGATGCTAAGCGGTTGAAGAAGAATGGTTCGTCGCAAGGTTAACGGTCTGCAGTAATGACCGTGCCGACCTTTGCGTCGACGGCGTCGGCCGTCTTGTCGAGGGAGGTGATGATAACCCGTCCCTTAGGCACCGCTTCGAGATACGATATCGCGGCGACAATTTTGGGGAGCATGTCAGTCTCGCCGAACTGTCCCTCGTCGATAAGGCGTTTCGCATCGGAGACAGTCAGATTCTTGAGCGCCTCCTGGCTGTCTTTCCCAAAGTTGCGATAGACATAGTCCACACTGGTGAGAATCAGAAGCTCGTCCGCTTTGAGGCTGGCTGCGAGTTTTCCGGCGATACAGTCCTTCTCGATGACCGCGGATGCGCCCTTGAGCGCGTGCTGCTGTTCGATGACAGGTATGCCGCCGCCGCCGCAGGCAATCACGACCTGGTCGGCGTCAGAGAGGGCTTTGATGGCCTCGATTTCCACGATATCGATCGGCTGCGGGGCAGCGACAGCCCTGCGGTATCCTTCGGCGGTCTTTGACACGTAATTTCCCTTGCTCACCTCAAGGTCGGCGTCCTCCTTCGACATGTAGCGCCCGATTGCTTTTTTGGGGTCGTAGAAGGCGTCGTCGTAGGGGTCGACGGTCACTTGGGTCAGGATCGTGCTGACCGGCCTGGAGATGCCGCGGCTCAACAGCTCCGATTTGAGTGAATTTTGAATATCGTATCCGACATATCCCTGGCTCATTGCGGAGCACACGCACATTGGCGCAGGCGTATAGTCCGTGTAAATGCGGCGCAGTTCCGTCATGGCTTTGTGTATCATGCTCACCTGATGCCCGTTGCTGTGCGTGATGGTCAGCTGGTAATCTGCCTCGACCAAATCAGCCAGCGCTTTGGCAGTTCTTTTGACGGCACTCAGCTGTTCGCGCGTGGTGGAGCCGAGCGCGTCATGTCCCAGTGCGACAACTACTTTTTTCTTGCTCATATGTGAATCCTCCTGAAAAACAGATATATTCAGTATAACAAATTGCAGCCGCCTTGTACACAGTAAGTTTAGGCCGCGACGTATGGCTTTGACATCACGGAGCGCATTTTTTAACCCTACTGAATTCGTTGACAGTACATATGCGTGGTGTTATCATAAAAAACAGGAAATAGTTGCCATTTGGACAAAATCGAAACCATCCTATGAAAGTGGCTTTCGTAGTGATAGACAGAAGGGAGCATATATGACAAACAGAGAGGCACAGATATTTCAGTGGATTATGGAAAACCCGATGATT
>CAMWOK010000191.1 GCA_947175845.1 uncultured Lachnospiraceae bacterium
GTGCAGCGCGCCGCGGACGGCAGGCAGCTGAAGCATATCTTTACACATGTGGAATGGCATATGACGTGCTGGAATGTCTGCTGCGACGGCGCGCAGGACTGCGGGTGTGGCGGGGAGTTCACTTGGGTCACAGCCGGACAGCTCGAGGGAGCGATCGCCCTTCCCACCGCTTTCAAAAAGGTATATCGCGCAGCGGACGTCACCCTGATGGCAAAGGATGCGGCGGGCGAAAAAATTAACTGGCTCTTCCCATAAAATTCCGGGGGCTGTTTCGTATATTGGATATCAGATGCAGAAGGTATAACCAGTATGTATAACCGCCATTTTTAATGGAATATTTTAAAGGGCGAAGGAAGGGATGGTGTCATTATGAAAAAGAGAACTGTAGGTCTGGCATTGGGCGTAATTCTGACAGTTGTATCACTTTTTGGATGTGGAAATGCCGCGCAAAGGGCGGACGATGTGGAGCATACGCCGTCGGCCAGGGCGGATGACAGCCAGACCGCCGCGGACACTGCGCACAGCGGCGCGCCAGCAACATCCGGCGGCGCGCCAGCAGCATCCGACAACGCGTCTGCAGCATCCGGCAGCGCGTCTGCGGCGGGAGAGCGGAGGGATGCAGTGCAGCTTGACCCGTCTGCGGATGGCAGTGCTGCGGATATGGCAGCCACCAGCGCGGCAGCGCCGGCCGAGGAGTCCGTGTATTATGACGCTGCAGACTTCTTTGTGGATGCCAAATGGGCCGAGGTGCCCACGGAGCAGATAGAGCCGGGCGGCTGGAATGCGGAGGAGTACAGTGCGGTGGCTGAGAATGGTTTTCTGTCCGTCGCAAACAGTCCGCTCTCGACGTTCTCGGCGGACGTGGACACGGCGTCGTACAGCAATATCCGGCGCATGATTGAGTCGGGGTACGCGCTGGAAGACATCCCGGCGGGCGCGGTCCGCATCGAGGAGATGCTCAACTATTTTTCATATGATTACAGGCTTCCCAAAAAAGGGGAACCCTTCGGCGTCACGACAGTAATCGGGGACTGCCCGTGGAATGAGGACGCAAAGCTCTTACAGATTGGGTTAAAGACGAAGGAGATTGATTTTAGTGAGGCGCCCGACTCGAACCTGGTATTTCTGCTCGACGTGTCCGGCTCCATGTACACGGACGACAAGCTGCCGCTTCTGCAGAAGTCCTTTTCCCTGCTGGTGCAGGAGCTTGGACAGAAGGACACGGTGTCGATTGTGACGTACGCGGGCTATGATGACGTGGTGCTCAGAGGGGAGAGCGGGAACCACAAAGAAGCGATTGTGGATGCGCTCAACGCGCTGGAGGCGGGCGGCTCCACAAACGGCTCTGCAGGCATTGAGACGGCGTATCAGCTCGCGGAGCAGTACTTTATCAAGGGCGGCAACAACCGTGTGATTCTGGCGACGGACGGCGATCTGAATGTGGGCGCCAGCAGCGAGAGCGCGCTCAAGGAGCTGATTACAGAGAAGAAGGAGTCCGGGGTCTATCTGACGGTGCTCGGTTTTGGGACGGGAAATATCAAGGACAACAAGATGGAGACGCTGGCGGACTGCGGCAACGGGAACTATGCCTACATTGACTCTCTGGGCGAGGCGAAGAAGGTGCTTGTGGAGCAGATGGGGGCGACGCTCGTGACGGTGGCTCGTGACGTCAAGCTGCAGGTGGAGTTCAACCCTGCGTATGTCAAGGGATACCGGCTGCTCGGGTACGAGAACAGGGCGCTCGCGGCGGAGGACTTTGACGACGACAAGAAGGATGCAGGGGAAATCGGTGCAGGCCACATGGTGACGGCGCTCTACGAGATTGTTCCCGTGGATTCAGAGCAGGAGATACCAATGGCGGATCTGAAGTATCAGGACAACAAAACTGACACAGGTGTCACAAATGGCGAGTGGCTGAATCTCAAGATACGCTACAAGGAGCCGGATGGCGGCGAGAGTGTCTTAAAGGAGTATCCGGTTACGCAGGAGGACTACGCCGAGAAGCCGTCGGAGGATTTCTATTTCGCGGCGGCGGTTGCGGAGTTTGGTCTGATTCTGCGGGACAGTGCGCACAAGGGGGATGCCTCCATGGAGAATGTGCGGGAACTGCTCAGAAAGGTGGACACGGAGGCGGATGACTATAAGGATGAGTTTGTCTATCTGGTGAGGCGGCTGCAGAAAACAATGCTGTAGTATCGGCAAAACAGCCTGACTGACGGGGGATGTACCTGTCAGTCAGGCTGTTTTTTGCAGGTCTGGCGTGGTTTGGAGCGCTGGGCTTTCGTGCACTGTCAGAGCGACGGTTTGTTGATGTACGGGGTCAGGGACAGGTAGCTGAGCGTCCCGGGAACGACCCCGGTTCCTTTTTCGAGGAGTGATATCAGTCCGCGCAGCGTCTCCTCCGTCTCCTTGTCGGTGGACGGAATCAGGGAGTTGTCGAGCTTTACGGCAATGATTATCAGCACGATTTCCGCGAGTGCAGCGGGGTACTCAAAGTGAATCTCCCCGCTCTCGATCCCCTGCTTGATAATCTCGGTCAGGTCGGGCTTTAACTCCGAGACGACGTGGGACAGATACTTGTGGTGCAGAAACGCGAGATCCTGCGCGCTGGCGTTGTCGGAGGACGTGTCGTTCTGCTTGATAAATGCCGTCGAGGAATTCTGGCACGCCTGAAAGAGCATCGCCATGCGCATGAACGGGGAAACCTCAGTCTGCGCGGCGAGATTTTTGGCGGTGAGCAGCGGTTTTTCGTAGCTGCGCTCTATCAGGGCGTCTAGGATTGCCTCCTTTGACGGAAAGTAGTAGTAGATGCTTCCCTTTCCGATCCCCGCCCGCTGCGCGATCTCGCTGACGGAGATGTTCTGTATTTTCCTGTCCTCTAGAAGCTGCTGGAGCGCGTCGAGTATCAGGTCATATTTTTTCTCGGATTTTTTTGTGTCGGGCATGGAGTATGCCACCTTTCTTTTAATAGTGAAGAACTGTGCAGGCCTAAAAGGTATCGCGCGCATGTTCGGACTCTGTGGCGATGGGTAATTAATGCAAGTATACCACAGATACATTGAGGGAACAATGAAAAAAGTGTCACAAAAAGTGACAGAAATCAAGTGTAAATTTTGTGGGAAATATACTTGACCGCCGGTCGAAAAGTATGATAGGATAAAAGAAAACAAAGTCGACTGTGGGTCGAATAGTGTCGAACGGGCAATTCGTTCCGCCAATACGGCCCGCCGCAGTTCACTTTTAATTCATTTATAACTATCATAACTATTGAAATTTTATGGAGGAGAGACATGACGTACGCAGATTTTTTTTATGAGATTAAGGGGAAGTTTATGGGAGCGGATGTGAGCGACATTCACGAGCATCTGGCATTTCAGTTCAATATTGAGGACGAGGAAGCCGGCGGAGCATTTTATGTCGAGGTGAAGGACGGCGTGCTCTACGTGGAGCCGTATGAGTTTTATGACAGGGATGCCATGTTTATCAGCACGCCGGAGGTGTTTACCAAGATCGCTGAGGGCGAGATGGATCCGGTGTGGGCATTCACGACACAGAAGCTACGCGTGGAGGGAAATATCGACAAGGCGCTGAAGCTCAACGACATCATCCAGCGCAAGAAAAAAGAGATGAAGAAGGAAGCAAAAGAGGCCAAGAAGGCTGAGAAGGAAGCAAAGAAGGCCGAGAAGAAATAGCGATGTAAGCAGCGCTTACACTGCAGTTTGGAGGTGCAGACAATGGGAATCATGAAGAAAGCGATGGCCTGTGCGGGCATTCTTGCCGCCGCGGGTATCGGGGAGACCGCATATTTTTACAGGCGGACTATGAAGCGGAACAACGCGAAAGTGGAGCGGACCATCAAGATGTCCGGAACGGACTGGAGCCAGTACGCACCGATGATGCAGGAGAGAAAGGCGTTTATGCTCGAGCAGAACCACAGGGATATCACGCAGACATCCTTTGACGGGCTCCGGCTCCACGCGACCTTCTTTCCGGCAATCAATGACAGACAGAACAACAAAAAGGTTGCGATCTGTTTTCACGGGTACACGAGCCAGGGAATGTCCGACTACATCGGACTGTCGGGGTACTATCTCAACAGGGGATACGCGATGCTGCTGCCGGACGCGCGGGCGCACGGCACGAGCGAGGGCGAGTACATTGGTTTTGGCTGTCTGGACAGAAAGGATGCGCTCGTGTGGATTGACTGGACAGTGCAGGAGTTGGGCGAGGATGTCGAGATCATCCTGCACGGGACATCGATGGGCGGCGCGACCGTGCTGATGGCGAGCGGGCTTCATCTGCCCGGGCAGGTGAAGGGCATTGTTTCCGACTGCGGGTTTACCTCCCCGAAGGAAGTGTTCACACATGTCCTGCATTCCATGTATCATCTGCCCGCATTTCCCGTGATTCCGGGGGCGGATGTGATGAACAGAAAACTTGCGGGCTACGGCATGGACGAGTGCAACGCAAAGCGCGAGGTTGCGCGGGCGACGGTCCCGATTTTGTTTATCCACGGTTCCAACGACACTTTTGTTCCGACACACATGTGTGATGCGATCTACGACAGCTGTGCGTCGCCGAAGCGCAAACTGATCGTGGAGGGCGCGGCGCACGCGGAGAGTTACTATAAGGACACTGAGAAGTATGAGCAGGCGCTGGATGAATTTTTTGATTCGCTGGCGGTGAAGCACGAATAGTCAAAAGGATTCGTGTGGGAATGATTGGATGTAGAAGGAGACGAGCATGAAAACAAGAAAAGGTTATAAGACATACCCGCTGACAGCTGCGCAGAAGTACCATTTTTATTACGCAGACTACTGTCCCGGAAAGGAGATTCTCAATGTCGGCAGCAGCCTGACGATCGAGTTCGAGCTCAATATTGACGAACTCAGAAAGGCGATCTACAAGGCGTATGAGCGCAATGAGTCCATGCGCGCAAGGCTTGTGTACGACGAGAAGGAGAAGACTTGGTACCAGTACATTGTGGAGAAAGAGGATCGCGAGATCGCGTTTGTTGATTTCACCGGCAGGACCATGGAGGAGGCGGAGGCCGAGATGACGGCGTGGACGCGCGTGCCGTTTGGCCAGGACGAGCCTATGAACAAGATCGTCATCATCAAAACACCGGACAACTTTGAGGGCATGTTTATCGTGGGCGACCACCGTTTTCTTGACGCGCAGTCTCTGATTGGCTTTATGAAGGACGTCATCGAGCTGTACTGCAGCGCGAACTTTGAGAATGTGCCGTATCCGGCTGACACGCGCTCTTACATCGAGCAGATCGAGAAAGATTTTGCATATGAGGCCGGCAGTAAGGCGCAGGCGAGGGACAGGGCGTATTTCCACAAACTGTTCGAGGCGCCAGAGCCGATCTACAATGGTATCGAGGGAAGAAAACGGTTGGACGACGCAAGGCGCGCGACCAAAAATCCCAATCTCAGGGCGGCGCCCACGGGATCGGACAGCTTTGCGGCGGACATTGACATTTTCCATCTGGAAGGGGAGCCGACGGCGCGTCTGATGCAATTTTGCGAGGAGCAGCACATCTCCTTGCAGTGCCTGCTCATCATGGGCATCCGCACGTATCTGCAGAAGATGAACAGCTGTGACGATGTCTCCATGATGGTTGCATATGCCCGCAGGGCGACGCTGCTCGAGAAGAAATCAGGCGGAACACGCATCCACAGTTTTCCGTTCCGGACGATTATCTCCGAGGACAAAACTTTTTTGGAGGGGATTCTCGAGATCAGGGACAAACAGAATGAGGTCTTCCGCTATGTGAACTTTGATCCGGTGGAGTGCATGAACTACAAGAAGGAAGTCTACAAGACGCCGCTGGGCATGGGCTATGAGACGGTGGCGCTCACCTATCAGCCAGCGACGCTGCGCGAGAAAGGTCTGGTTGACCTGGGGGACATACGCTACAAGACGAAGCGCTACGGAAACGGCTGGTATGCGGACGGTCTTTATCTGACCGTGATGCACAGGCCGGAGGACAATGGCCTGGACTTTAGCTTTGAGCACCAGGTTAAGGCGTACAGCAGGGAGACGCTTGAACTGTTTTATTACTATATGTGCAAGATCATGTTCAAGGGGAT
>CAMWOK010000192.1 GCA_947175845.1 uncultured Lachnospiraceae bacterium
AGGAAGGCAATGACAAATTATCTTGAGAAAGCGCGTAATGTGATGCTGTTTGACCTGCATTCGGAGATTTTGTTTGTGAACTGTTCCGGTCAGCCCATGAGTAGACAAGGCTTCTGGAAGTTAATCAAATATTATGCAAAGAAAGCTGGTATCGTGGCGGACATTACACCGCATACGCTGCGCCATTCGTTTGCTGCGCATCTGGTGGAGAACGGTGCGGATTTGAGAAGTGTGCAGGAGATGCTTGGACATTCTGACATCTCGACCACACAGGTCTACACAACCCTGACGCACAACCGCATCCGGGAAGTGTACGCCAAGGCGCATCCAAGAGGATAAAATTGCAAGAAAGAAGTCCACTTTTTCCATAGGTATTTGGAAGAAAGTGGACTTTTTTTGCGCTTGCTCGATCAGATAAAATCCGCAATTCTGTAGATCAGATCTTCGGTGTCCTTCCATCCAAGGCAGGGATCGGTGATGGACTTTCCGTAGATATGCTCTCCGATCTTCTGGCAGCCCTCCTTGATGTAGCTCTCCACCATGACGCCCTTGACGAGATTTGCCAGGTCGCTGTTGGTGCGGCGGGAGTGCATGATCTCGTGGACGATGCGAATCTGCTCCTTGAACTGCTTGTTGGAGTTGCTGTGGTTTGCATCCACGATACATGCCGGGTTGACGAGATCGCGCTCGTTGTATTTCTCGAGCAGCAGGATGAGGTCCTCATAGTGGTAGTTGGGAATGCTGTTGCCGTGCTTGTTGACTGCGCCGCGCAGGATGGTGTGCGCGAGCGGGTTGCCGGTCGTGTTGACCTCCCAGCCGCGGTAGATAAACGGGTGCGGGTGCTGTGCCGCGTACACGGAGTTGAGCATGACGCTCAGGTCGCCGCTCGTCGGATTTTTCATTCCCGCGGGTACGTCGAAGCCGCTGACGACAAGGCGGTGCTGCTGGTCCTCCACGGAGCGTGCGCCGATTGCCACATACGAGAGAATGTCGGACACGTAACCCCAGTTTTCCGGGTAGAGCATCTCGTCCGCCGCGGTGAGCGCCGATTCGTTCATGACGCGCAGCTGCATTTTGCGCATGGCGATGATGCCTTTCAAAAAGTCTGTTCCCTTCTCCGGGTCGGGCTGATGCACGATTCCCTTGTAGCCGTCGCCCGTGGTCCGCGGCTTGTTGGTGTAGACACGCGGGATGAGAATCAGCTTATCGTTGACCTTCTCGTTGATTTTGGCAAGCCGCGCGACATACTCGCACACGGCGTCTTCGTTGTCGGCGGAGCAGGGGCCGATAATCACCAGAAAGCGGTCCGATTTGCCGGTGAACACATCGCGGATGTCTGCATCCCGTTTTTTCTTCAACTCCTGCATGGCTTCGGGAACCGGGTACTCCTCCCGAATCTGGTCAGGGGTCGGCAGTTTTTTTATAAATTCAAAGCTCATTTGTTATGCTCCTTCTGTAAAAAACTTTGCGGTCAGGCCATGAAAATCCGGCCGCTAATTTTTATCATATAACAGATAGCGCCTTAAAGCAAGAATTATTAGAAAATCAAAAAATATCTGGCTGACCAGTGTTCCATAGATATACCCGGAAAAACCGATGGACGGAACCACAAAAAAGATGAACGAAAGCCGCAAAAGGATGCTGGACACATTGAACAGAAACGTGATGCCGGTCTTGCCGAGTCCGTGGAGGATACTGCACAGCGTGCCGGACAGATACAAAAACGGGCACACAAAGGAGAGCGCGCGTATCTGGCTGGCTGCGATGTCGCTGTCAAACAGCATCTTTCCAAGAAAATCCGCAAAGGTAAAGAAAAAAAGAAAGCAGCAGACGCCGAGCACAAAGCAGAACAGGATTGTCAGGCAGATGGTTTTTTGAATCCTCTTTGTGTTGCCCTGCGCCTGCGCCTCCGACACGGACGGCAGCAAAAGGGAGGCGGCGGAGCCGGTAAATGCGCTCGGAAACATGATAAGCGGGACGGCCATCCCGGAGAAGACGCCGTATATGGACAGGGCTTCGGAGGAGGTGAGTCCGCTTATGACCAGTTTTTTAGGCAGCTGGAAAGTCTCTATGGTGGAGATGAAGCTGATGCAGATGCGGTTGAGGCTGATGGGCACCGCCAGTGCCAGAATGGCTTTTGCCTTGCTAAAAGAGAGTGACCTGCAAACGGAGCATTCCACCTGCTGCGGCCGCAGCGCGAGCATGAAGCAGGAAAAAACAGCGGAGGAAAACTCGCCCGCAAGCAGTCCTACGCATATATAGGATAACGAGATGTTCAGGCCGGACTGCAAAGAAAGCTTGTAGAGTACATAGACTGTGAGCACGCGGCAGGCCTGTTCAAGAATCATGGAGCAGGCGGGGATGGACGCCTTTTTCTGCCCGTAAAAAAACCCGTTGATGCAGGAGTGAAGCGTGGCGAGCGGGAAGGACAGCGCGCTGATGCGAAGCAGCGGTATGCAGCGCCGCTCGCCGATCAGCCGGATGGCGATAAATGGCGCCTGGTTGAAGATGACGTAGGCCATAGCGCCTGAGAGAAAGGCGGAGATGGCAATTCCGGTAAAGAGAAAGCCATAGGCCTCGGATGCTTTTTCTTTTCTGGAGGCGGCCACGAAGCGCGTGACTGCATTCTGGATGCCGGCAGCGCACACTGCGTGCACGAGCATCATGACAGGCCCTATGAGACCGAAGACGCCAAGACTCTCCTCGTCAAAAACCCGCGAGAGAAATATGCGGTAAAAAAACCCGATAAATTTTGTGACAATCCCGGCGGCAGTGAGAAAAAAGGTACCCGTGATGACGGGGTTTTTCAGGTATTTTGGGCTGAGATATGTACGAAGCTGTTTTGCAGATAGATTGGAATACATAGCGTGGCTCCGGCTGAATTGCTTTCTATAATGTATTGGGATTGCGCGGCAAATATGTCTGCGAATTTGCGGGACAGGCTCCGGCGGAGGTGATTTACAAAATTTTATGGAAATCGGCGTTTTAATATGGTAAGATGACAGTGTGAAACATTGTGGAAAGCAGGAAAGAAAGGGGAATTGACATGGCAGAAAAATCAGGGAAACAGCAGGGCAGTGACGCCGGGGAACCGGTTTTTTATGAGGAGTCCGGCGGGGTGACAAAGGCGCAGGCGATCGAGATGATTCAGGGACTTCATTTCTCACCCGATCAGTCGCCCATGGGGGTAGCAGGTGGCAGCAATGGTTATGGGATCATCTCATATCCGGGCTTTGTGCTGATGTTCTGTAACCAGGACAGCGAGCATCTCATGCAGATTCCAAAGCGGGAATTTATGCCGCTTACGGGAATTTTGCAGGATGTCGTATACTATGCAGACCAGGGGGACTATGAGTCTGCTGCGGCGTGCGTGATAGAGGGGCTAAGCCGCAATGAGGGCGCTGACATAAACTGGGGACTCTACTGCACGGCGGGAGAGGTGTTCTGGCGGCTTAGGGAAATGGAACTTGCGGGCAACCTGTTTCTTCAGGCGTATCAGTGCAGCGACTGTGACCAGAAAGCCCATGTGCTCTGTCAGGCGGCAGCTACGTTCTGTATCCGGCAGGATCCCAATACAGGGTTTGCCCTGTACCACAAGGCGCTGGAAGAGGAGCCGGAAAGCCTGGAGGCGCGCCATGACCTAGGCGGTTTTCACTGGGACATGGGAGAGCTGGACAAGGCGGCAGAGTACTATTTTTCCGTGCTGAAAAAAGATCCAGCTTACCATGCCAGCTACGAGGAGCTGTCAAACCTGTTTGCCCAGCTGGGAGACACGGTCTGGCCGAAGCCGTTCATGGACTGTTTTACGCAAAGCCGCTCCATGCCGGCAAAGGACTTGGCGGCTGCTGAGGCGGACATGCAGAAGCTGTTGGCGCGCGCGTCGGGCTGACGGTTTGGACAGAGAACCGGTATGGAAAATTTGCATGGAAAAGGAAGATGATCGCATCGCTGTAGCGGGAAAGGCAGACTTATGAGAAAAAAGGTAGTGGTAGGCATGTCGGGCGGCGTGGACTCGTCGGTGGCGGCGCATCTGTTAAAGGAACAGGGCTATGACGTCATCGGCGTCACAATGCAAATCTGGCAGGAGGAGGATCCGTGTGCGCTCGAGGAGAATGGCGGTTGCTGCGGCCTGAGTGCCGTGGAGGATGCAAGGCGCGTGGCAGAGCATCTTGGGATACCTTACTATGTGCTGAATTTCAAGCGGGAGTTTCGCAGCTGCGTGATCGATCCGTTTGTGGAGGACTATCTGAGCGGCAGGACGCCCAACCCCTGCATTCTCTGCAACAGGCATGTGAAGTGGGAGGCGCTTCTGCGGCGGAGCATGGAGCTTGGCGCTGACTACATTGCGACGGGGCACTACGCGCGCATCACACAGCTCGAAAACGGCAGGTACGCGGTGCGCAGCTCCGTCACGGCGGCAAAGGATCAGACCTACGCGCTCTACAGCCTCACACAGGATCAGCTCGCGCACACGCTGATGCCGGTGGGCGACTATGAGAAAGAGGAAATCCGGGCGCTCGCGCAGAGGCTGGGCCTGCCGGTGGCGGCAAAGCCCGACAGCCAGGATATCTGCTTTGTGCCGGACAACGATTATGCGGCGGTGGTCGCGCGGGAGGCAAAAGACAGAGTGCCGCCTCCCGGAAATTTTGTGCGCGCATCCGGCGAGATCATAGGGCAGCACAGGGGGATTATCCACTATACCGTCGGGCAGCGCAAGGGGCTGAATCTCGCGGTGGGGCACCCTGTGTTTGTGACAGAGATTCGGCCCGGGACCAACGAGGTGGTTATCGGGGAAGCGCAGGAGGTCTTTGCGGATTCGCTGGTGTGCGGCGATCTGAACTTTATGGCTGTCGCAGATATCGAAGAACCGATTGCGGTGCGGGCCAAGATCCGCTATTCCCATGCGGGGGAGGCGTGTGTGATCGAGAAGCTTTCGGACGGGAATGTGAAGTGCAGCTTCAAAAAGCCTGTCCGGGCTGTGACACCCGGGCAGGCTGTCGTGTTTTACGTGGACGACTACATCCTTGGCGGCGGGACAATCCTGCGCTGAGAACTTGTCTTTGCCGGACAAGAACGCGGCCTACAGCCTGAAATATTCGGGCATGCGGTTCTGGAACACACAGTAGTACCGGAATCCGCATGCTTTTAAAATGTCGCACGCCCTGTCGAAGTTGGAGCCGATATCAGCCGGCGTGTGGGCGTCGGAGCCGACCGTGATGATTTCGCCGCCGAGTTCTTTATAGCGCCGCAGGATATCCGTGCAGGGATTGGGCTGGCCAAGACCGGTGCGCAGGCCGTTTGTGTTGATCTCGATCCCCTTTTCATTCTCGATCAGGTGCGACAGGATCCTGTCAAACACATCCGCGTGCCTTGCGTAGGTGAACCGCTCGTTTTTGGTCGGGCCGTAGCGGACCACATAGTCAAGATGGCCGTACACATCAAAATAAGGCAGCGATTTCACGCACTCCAGGATCGACTCGAAATATTCGCGGTGCGCCTCCTCCTCGCTGCGCCCCTCGTAAAAAGCAGGATAGTACGGGTCTTTGCGGTTGCAGATGTGGGAGGAACCTATGATAAAATCAAAATTGTAGGACTTGGAGTACACTGCCAGCTGGCGCTTGATATGCGGCTGCAGTCCCAGCTCGACGCCAAAGCTTACGGAGATTTGGTCCTTGTACTTCTCGCGGAGCTTTAAAAGCTCATAGAGATAGGAGTCTGTGTTGAGCTCAAAGACTGCCTCGCTGCCCGGCGGGTAGACGAACTCGGGGTCATAGTGCTCCGTGATACAGATGTGGGTCAGTCCGAGGGCGGCCGCCCTTTGAATCATCTCCTCCATGGGGGCCTCGCTGTCCCCGGAAAAGCTTGTGTGCATATGGTAATCTGCCCTGATAGCCATGTGAAAATCCTCCTTAACAATGTGATAGTCTTTAGGAATCCTCCGCATCTGCCGGCGCGGCGGATTTTTTGTTCTATTTTAGCACAAATCGCGCAGGAAATACACAAAAAAGTGTGTTCTGCGCCCGATGACAGGTGTTTATAAATTTTTTATTGATGTTTTTATGATTTTTTCAAAATATGTC
>CAMWOK010000193.1 GCA_947175845.1 uncultured Lachnospiraceae bacterium
GACATCATCAGCACCAAGGAAACAGAGCTTTCGCGGATTCAGTGCAATCTCTCGGATCTGCAGGTCAATGCCGTGATTGATGCGCAGAAAAAGGAAATTGCGATTTTGTGGGCGCAGGAGGATTACGAGACCGCCGACAAGGAGACTGCGGTGACGAAGGAGCGCGCGCTCGACGCGCTCGGCAGGGCAGAGGCGGCGCTGGAAAGGCATCTTGCGGACCCCGCGCCGTACACGGGGGACAATGACCGGCGCAATGCCTGGGATGAATACCATGGCTGGGTAAACAGCGGCTACCATATTTCGGACCAGATAACGGCGAAGGAGCGCGCGATTCAGGACTTGCAGGAGCAGCTTGCCGAATTGGAAAGCCAGGGCGGCACGATCGGGGGAAGTGTGACATCGGGGGATGCAAAAAGCGTGCCGGACGACGGAGCTGGTGACGGCGGCGCGGGCGATGTGAATGCAGGCAGGGTTGAGAGCGGATCTGGCGCAGGCGATGCAGATGCAGGAAAAGGAGAGAGCCAATCCGGAGCGGATGACGCGGATGCGGGTGCAGACAAGGCAGAGAGCGGATTCGGAGCGGGTGACGCGAGTGCGGATGCGGGAAAAGGAGAGAGTGAATCCGGCGCAGGCGAAGCGGGTGCAGACAAGGCAGGGAGCGGGGCAGAAGCAGGTGATGCAGATGCGGGAAAAGGAGAGAGTGAGTCCGGAGCGGATGCAGACGCTGACAGCGATACAGGAACAGGCAGCGGCAGCGAAGCAGGCGGAAGCACAGGAACACAAGACAGCGATGAGAATACAGAAAATGGCGGCGTGGACAACAGTACAAGTAAAGATGACAGTGCTGAGACGGACAATGGAGGCAGCAGTGCGGATAACAGCACAGAGAATAACAATGCAAACGGCAGTGATGACACAAAAACAAACTACACCCTGAGTCCGGCGGACGAGGAAAAGCGCATCGAACTTCTGGACAAAATCAAGTGTGCGAACGAGGAGCTGCTCTTGCTGCGGGACGCGCTGACCAGACATGACCGGGATGTGGTTGAGCAGCCTGATTTTTTGGCGGAGGAGGCTGCGTTTGACGCATGGCAGAACACGAGGCTTACGTTGGAGGAGAATGTACAGCGGGCAAAGGAGAGCTACAATGACGCGAGCTACGCGCGCGAAGTGACCCTGCGCCAGAAAATGCGCGAGATTGCCTCCGCTGCGACAACATCAAGAGCAGATTCCACGGCAGCGTTATATGAGCTTGACATACAGCAGCTGCAGAAGCAGATTGAAAGATTATATTCATTAAAGAAGAAAAAAGGGGAAGTCAGGGCAGAAAATGATGGAATTATTTCAAGAATACAGATAGAAGTCGGCGGAAGGACAACTGACACCGCGGCACTTTTGCTGACGGACGCGCAGCGCCCCTGTCAATTCAAATGCAGCATCACAAAGGAACAGGGAAAATATGTGCATTTAAATGACACAATTGAGATGAAACTGAGCGGGCAGACCTCTGCCATGGAAGTCAGGGTGGATTATTTTTCAGAAAACGCGCAAGGGGGCTACGATATCTTCTGTATGCTTCCGGAGGGCGTGGGACAGCCCGGGTTGAGCGGGACAGTCAAAAAATCCATCCAGGGCACATACCATGACCTGACACTTCCCGTGGAGGCAGTGTTTGAGGAAAAAGGTGCCTTTTATATATACACGCTGAACGAGAAGGCCGGGATTCTTGGCAGCGAGTACTACGCCGAAAAGCTCAAGGTGCAGATAGCGGACAAAAATGACCGCTATGCCGCAGTCGAGCCTGGAACAATCAATGCCGACACGCAGATCATTACATATACAACACAGGAGCTGAAACAGGGACAGAGCGTGCGGCCGCAGGAGAAATAAAAGTTTGATTATTTATTACGTAACAGTTCAGCCATGCAAAATTGGATATGCAAAATGCTGTTGGGAGCTTGCTCACATAAGGCATTTTGCATATTCAATTTTATAGGGCGGACGCCCGACATGAAATAAGTTGTCGGCAATCGCTAAAATTAATTGTCAGATCGTACAATCCGACAACTTATGAATGGGTATGGCTGAACTGTTACTTTATTACATTTTTATTTCATATATGACTTAACAACAGGATTAGAGATGTGTATAATAGACATGCAAGAGCGGCTGGAAGTCCAGGGAAGACTAAGCGTGCTGTTCAAAAAGATACCTGCAGATAAAAGCAGGGAGAGAAGTTTATGGGAAAGGGATTGACGCAAGTGGTGAGAAACTGCGCAAAAATAAGCGCTGAATGCATATTCACATCTGGAAAATTGACACTCCGTCAGCTGGACGAGAGCGACGCAGAAGTACTGGTAAAATGGCTGTCAGACCCGGCTGTACTGGAGTACTATGAAGGCAGGGATCATGTCTATGATATGCAGATGGTACAAGAGACCTTCTATTTGGCCGAACCATGGATGACAAGATGCCTGATAGAGTATGACGGGAAGAAAATCGGATACCTGCAGTTTTATCGGCTCAACCAGGAGGATTTAGAGGAGTACAGTGCTGGGAATTGCGCGGATATCTGCTATGCAGCGGACCAGTTTATCGGAGAGCACGACTACTGGAACAGGGGAATCGGAACTGAATTGATGAAGGGGATTGTCCAGTACCTGTTTGCAAAAAAGAAAGCCCATAGAATATTTTTGGACCCTCACTGCAGGAACAGGAGAGCCGTCAGATGCTATGAAAAATGTGGTTTCCGCAAAGTCTGTGTTCTGGAAGCGCACGAACTGCACGAGGGGCGGATGGAAGACTGTTTTTTGATGGAATGTGTACAGGACGACGGGCAAAGGAACAAGAATGAATTACAAGATTGCAGTCTGTGACGACGAACAAAATCAGATTGAATATCTCTCCGGGCTTGTGAGAGACTGGGCCGGACAGAGCGGCTGCACCGCGCAGATTGTGCCCTTTTTGTCGGCGGAGGCGTTCTGGTTTCGATACGAGGATGAGAAGAATTATGATATCCTGCTGCTGGATATAGAGATGGAAAGTATGAGCGGAGTAGAGCTTGCCAGACAGCTGCGCACTTGTGATGACACCATTCAGATACTGTTTATCACAGGCTATCCCGACTATATCGCGCAGGGGTACGAGGTGGCGGCGCTGCATTATCTGATGAAGCCGGTGAGCGGGGAAAAACTGGGGGCGGTTCTGGATCGTGCCGCCGCGAACCTGCACAAAAAGGGGCGTAGCATTTTTGTCTGGTGCGACAGGGGCTGCCAGCGGATTTTAACGGATACCATCGTGTACGCGGAGGTGCTTTCGCACACGGTTACGATATACACGATAGATAAGAAAGCATATCAGACAAAGTGTTCCATTTCAGAACTCGAACAGCTGCTTGGCGGGGATTTTATCCGCTGCCACCGATCGTATCTTGCAGGGCTGAAGTACATTGCACGCATGACAAAGAGCGAAGTACTGTTCGAGGACGGCAGAAGCGTACCGCTGGCAAGAAGCGCGTACCATATGGCAAACCAGGCGTTTATCCAGTACTACAGAGAGATATAGTGCAGTTAGTTACTGTTTTACATTGTTATTCTGGCGAAGTGAGGAGCAATATGAAGAGAAGGTATGATTATTGTTCAAATTCAATGCTGAACATCAATATTTTTTGATCGGCAACATGCGGTAAGAAATAGTGTAGCAAAGGTCAATGATATTTGGTTTATTGAATATGCTGAAAGAGCGATCAAATTTCGTAGAGTGAATCCGTTGCATAGATTGACCAGCAAAAGTTTGGCATGATATACCGTTATCTGTAAATGTTCAATTTGTTCAGGATTACACCTTCAGTTTTTAAGAATTTTGGATAAAATAGTATAGTGATGTAGAATGAAGAAGGGTATTAGCTAAAAAGATGGTGAAACCAATGCAAAATAAAAAGAATAACACTCCAATCGTTGTAAGCTCCCATAATGTACATTTGGATTCTGATTATGTACAGTGGATACATGATATAAAAGCGCGCTTTAGAGGAGCGCAGATCAAAGCAGCAGTGAAAGTAAACTCAGAGCAGTTATTGTTCAATTGGCAGTTGGGACGGGATCTTGTTTTGCGAAAATCAGAGGAAAAATGGGGACAAGGTATCGTTGAGCAGTTAAGTCTTGATTTACAGCATGAATTTCCAGACGTAAAAGGATTTTCAGTCAGAAATCTCTGGAATATGAAAAAATGGTATTCGTTTTATGCACTGGCGAGAACTTCTGTTGATATAATTCGTGCAATGGATGATAAATTAAAGCTCGACAGTATAAAACTGCAGCAGATTGGTGCAGAAATTCAAGAAAATAACGAGGAAGAAAAACTGCACCAAGTTGGTGCAGAAATATCATTCCCCTCTTTTTTCGGCTTTGTGCCCTGGCGTCATCATGTAGAAATTGTTTCAAGATGTAATTCCGTGGAAGAGGCATTGTTTTACCTTCAGGGAACAATTGAAGAAGGTTGGAGCCGGAATGCCTTAATTGATTGTATAAAAGCTGAGTTATACCATAACACAGGAATGGCAAATACAAATTTTGCAGAAAAGCTCCCCGGAATACAGGGGAAGATAGCACAGGAGATCGTAAAAGATACCTATGATTTCAGCTTTATTTCTTTGCCAAGAGGATACGATGAGGCAGCACTGGAAGAGGCATTAGAAAAGAATATTACCAGATTTTTACTGGAACTTGGAACAGGATTTGCATTTATTGGAAGGCAGAAAGAAATTATAGTTTCAGGAAAAACGAGAAAGATTGATATGCTGTTCTATCATATCCGTCTCAAATGTTATGTAGTAGTCGAATTGAAAGCAGTATCCTTCGAACCAGAATTTGCTGGAAAATTAAACTTTTATGTGAATGCAGTGAACGAACTTATCCGGACTTCTGAAGAAAATCCTACGATAGGGTTGTTGATTTGCAAAGATAAAGATCAGACAGAAGTGCAATGGGCATTTCAGGGAATTCATACACCGATGGGAATCGCTTCTTATGACAATATTAAACTGGAAGAGATTAAGAGACAGCTTCCTACCGAGAAAGAGATTCAGCAGCGTATCGAATTAGCAGAAGAAGAATTCAAACTAAACAGAAAGAAACAGGAAAAAAGAGGTTGAAATTTCGCTTGTTTCTTCTGTACAATGATAATAATGATAACTCCTTGACTCGGGAATGTATATTCTTAAAATATCTCCCCCAATAGTACTTCCAATGTGTTTTAGACGTACAAATAAGTCTTGTTGCACAAAGCAGGTTATTAAAGTATAATACACTTGTTAAATATGTATTTGAGTTTAATTAAATGATTTCTGCCTGTCCATTGACCAGATGGCAGGGTTGGAAATATTTTATAAAGAGGACGGATTGCAGAAAGAAACAGTATGGACAAAATTTACATACACTGTTTCGATAGAAAAATTTCTCATGTAGCGTATTTTAATCACCTAACCCTATGATCGAGGAGCAATATAATGAACCTATTTGACCATTTGTTCGCGCGGGCAATCGACCGCAGGATTGCGGCGTATCAGAATGATTTGATTGCAAAGCACTGCGAGGAGGTTCAGAACACGTACAGAACCATGCGCGGCTGGCGGCACGATTACCACAACCATATTCAGGCGATGCTCGCGCTGACGGACAAGCCGCAGCAGCTTCGGGCGTACCTGCTGAATCTGAACGACGATCTCACGGCCGTGGATACAGTCATCAAGACGGGAAATGTGATGGTGGACGCCATTCTCAACAGCAAGCTTTCCCTGATTCAGGCGCACAGTATCAACATTCGCGCAAAGGCGGTCGTGCCGCCGGATTTGCGGATTCTGGAAATTGACCTCTGCACCGTGATCGGGAATCTGCTGGACAATGCCATGGAAGCCTGTCTGCGGCAGGAGCGGGAATCCGAACGGTTTATCCGCGTGTATATCGGTATTTTGAAAAAACAGCTGTATATCTCTGTGCAGAATTCTACAGCGCAGGAACCAAAAAAGCAGGGCAGAACCTATTTTTCGACCAAAAACAGTGA
>CAMWOK010000194.1 GCA_947175845.1 uncultured Lachnospiraceae bacterium
GGGGGTGTTTCAGACGGCAGCAGGCGGGGAAATAAATTCAGGGATGCAGATGCAGGGGAATCTGTCAGAATCGAATTTTGACGGGACAGCTTTGCCTGGCGCGTTGCTTTCTTCCGGCAAGGAGGCACTGTATTTAGACATTGGAACTTTTCTGGCGGACAGGGCAGGCGAAAGAGGGATACATGTGATGGCGTGTGTCTGGGCAGCCGGAATACTGACACTTGTGTCATATACTGTGGCTGCGCATGTGCGGCTCAGGCGGAGAATCCGCTACAGCGTACAGCTATACGACAATGTATATGCGTGCGACAAGATTCGCTCTCCCTTTGTGTCAGGGATGTGTGCGCCCAAGATCTATCTGCCGTTTCGGTTGAGCGATGTCGGGCAGGAGTGCGTCATCGCGCACGAGCGGTATCATATCCGGAGGCGGGATTATCTGATAAAGGGGTTCGCCTATGTGCTGGCGATGGTTTACTGGTTCCATCCTTTGGTGTGGGCAGCGTATTATCTGATGTGCGTTGATATGGAAATGAGCTGTGACGAGAAGATTATTTCCGGATTTTCACTGGAAATGCGCAAGGAGTACAGCAGGCTGCTGCTTGCGTTTGCATCCAACAAAAGGCAGCTGCCAGCCAGTCCCCTGGCATTTGGGGCGGAGAATACCAGAAAGAGAATCAAGAATATTCTGCAGTATAAAAAGACAGCGCGGTGGAAGCTGGCGGCGGGCGCAGTTCTCATCATGTTCACCATGGCAGCATGCGCCACAGATGCGGTGCCGCCTGCCGATGCGATCGACATGCAGGATATCACACAGAGCAGCGGTGCAAACCCGGTTGAAAAATATGACACAGATGTCATGTCTGGACATTCCGGGACGACAGAGAGCGACAGCCCGCAGCATCAGCCGGCGCAGTGGGCTGAGAACACAATGTTTGATATGGAGCTCTGCTCGCTGGATTATGCGGATTCGGAAAGGATTGTGTTCCATGTCTCATTTGGACTCTTTGCATATGACCTGCAAGAACAGCGCATTGTCCGCAGCGTTGACTTAAAAGCGCTCAACTGCCAGGCGGTGCAGACTGGCGGGGCGTGCAAGGTGGAAGTGTACCAGGGCGGAGATGGCGCCCTCAGGGCAGCGATAAAACCGTATCCGTATTCCGACGACAAAAGCTATATCTACGACGTGGAAAAGGATGAACTGTCAGCATATGACGCGGCGCTGCTGGACAACTATACATTGTTTGACGGGTTTGTATCCAAGTATGATCTGCAGGAGGAGAGGGTGCTGGATACCTGGAGAATTGCCGAGAATGTGCTGCCGTTGGGAGATCAGTCTTACGGCGCGCTGTACTGGGGGGAGATAGAGCTTGTCTCAATGTACTACAAGGCGGGAGAACAGAAGTATCCGCTTTTTCAGAAAGAGGACGCAACCTTACCCAGACTGCAGAAGCAGGACGACAGTTTTTATGAGTCACTGGCGCTGGAGTCGGGAAGGGACATGGGGCAGTGTCTGCTTGATTATAGCGTGTTTTATAGCAGGCACGACTGGGCCGGCGTCTGTGCACTGTCCACAGGATTGGAGTATTCTGACGAGATGCAGCAAGCGTTTGCCGGACGCACAGACATACTGTCATCGGGCAAGGAAGTGTATTGTTCGGAGGATGAAAAAACGTATGTGTTTTCTTTGTTGCGCAGCGATGACTCCGGGGCAGTAAATGAGACCGTCTATTTGAAAATGCAGTATATCGAGGGAGTCGGGTGGCGTGCGGCTGGATTGCCCGCGACGGAGTCTGAATAAAAAATAGTCCATTCCAAAGAAGCACAGTTTTTCGGCTGTGCTTCTTGACATTTCAGACAGGACATAGTATAGTGTTCCTGTTGAGAACTACTAAAGAACTGTTCAGAGGCGGGCCGCGTGGGCATTATCGAATGATTTTAGTGTGTCTGCGTGGTTTGAATGTGAAAAGCGGCATAAAACAGGTGCTGATAGAAATGGGTGATTGGTTGCATGGATAACACTGTGATGAGCGCTATGGCGGAGAAGCTGGTTTTGTTTGGCCTGACCAGACAGGAGGCGGCGATTTATCTGTGTCTGCTGCGGAGCAAGGATTTGTCTGGATACGAGGTGTCCAAGCTCACCGGAATATCGCGCTCCAATGTGTACAGCGCGCTTGCCAGCCTGGTGGAGGAGGGCGCCGCCTATTTGCTGGAGGGGGAGACGAACAAGTACACCGCAGTTTCGATAGAGGATTTCTGCGAGAACCGGATACGGCGGCTGACCAGGTTAAAACAGGAACTTGCGGCGCAGATACCGCAGATAGGCGACAGCTCTGAGGGGTATATCACCATAAGCAGCCACAGGCATATTATGGATAAGATACATAACATGCTCGAACATGTCGAATACCGGGTCTATCTGTCCATGCCTGCGGAGTATCTTGAGCAGTTTCGGGCACAGCTTGAGCGGCTTGCGGCGGAGGGGAAAAAGGTGGTGCTTCTTGTCAGTGATCCGCCAGAAGCGGGCATGAAAGGATGTATTTTGTACCAGTCGGACAAGCGGGACAGACATCTGCGCCTGATCGTGGATTCCAGCTATGTCCTGACCGGGGAGATGACCGGGGACATCGCGGACAGCTGCCTGTACTGCGGGCAGAAAAATTTTGTCAATGTTTTTAAGGACTCCCTCAGAAATGAGATAAAACTGATTCAGCTCACCAGTACAGCATCGAACTGAGTTTGGAGATCCGGTACGCCCGATCCAGTGAATTGATAAGTGGACCGCAGTCGCGCGGTCGGGAAAGGAGAACAATTACGAGAAATGAAAAAAGAAGCATTTGTTACCAGGGAACAGATTGAGGAGATTGTAAAGACGTATCCGACACCGTTCCACATTTATGATGAGAAGGGTATCCGGGAGAATGCGCAGGCGCTGAAGGAGGCATTTTCGTGGAACGAGGGATTCAAGGAGTATTTTGCGGTAAAGGCGACCCCCAATCCGTTTTTGATAAATATTCTGCGCGAGTATGGCTGCGGCTGCGACTGTTCCTCGCTCACGGAGCTGATGCTGAGCAGTGCGATCGGTGTTGCCGGAAAGGATATTATGTTCTCTTCCAACGACACGCCGGCGGAGGAGTTTGCCTATGCGGCAGAGCTTGGCGCTACGATCAATCTCGATGATATCACGCACATTGAGTTTCTGGAAAAAACGATCGGGAAGCTTCCGGAGATCATTTCCTGCCGTTATAATCCGGGCGGGCTCTTTAAGATTACCACCGATATTATGGACAATCCGGGCGACGCGAAGTACGGTTTCACGACAGAACAGCTATTTGAGGGATTCCGGATTTTGCAGGAGAAGGGTGTCAGGAATTTTGGCATTCATGCCTTTCTCGCGAGCAATACGGTCACGAACGAGTATTATCCGACGCTGGCAAAGACCCTGTTTGAGGTGGCTGTCAGGCTGAGAGATGAGACAGGAGCGCACATAAAATTTATCAATCTGTCGGGCGGCATCGGTATTCCTTACAGGCCAGACCAGGAGCCAAACGACATCCGGGCAATCGGAGAGGGCGTGCGCAGAGTGTACGAGGAGGTGCTCGTGCCTGCCGGCATGGGCGACGTGGCAATCTACACGGAGCTTGGGCGTTTTATGATGGGGCCGTATGGCCATCTTGTCGCGAAGGCAATCCATGAGAAGCATACCCACAAGGAGTATATCGGCGTGGACGCTTGCGCAGTCAATCTGATGCGGCCTGCCATGTACGGCGCCTACCATCATATCACGGTGCTCGGAAAGGAGGACGCGCCCTGCGATCACCAGTATGACATAACAGGTTCTCTGTGTGAGAACAACGACAAGTTTGCGGTGGACAGAATGCTGCCTGAAATTAAGCTGGGGGACTATCTTGTGATTCATGACACGGGTGCGCACGGATTTTCTATGGGGTACAATTACAATGGCAAGTTGAAATCCGCCGAACTTCTGCTCAGAGAGGATGGCAGTGTGCAGCTCATCAGACGGGCGGAGACGCCGAAAGATTATTTTGCGACGTTTGACTGTTTTGATGTGTATAAGAAGCTTGGAAATTAAGAAATTGCAGAAGATGGCTAAAGGGTGTGGGAAAACATGTCTTTAGCCATCCTTTTTAATCGGACAGCGCTGCAGAGGGTATCTGGGCTGTCGAATCGCGCACGATCAGGCGCGGCCGCAGCAGGGATCTTGATATCGGAACCTTTGCGATCAGCCAGTACAGTGCCGCGTAGGAGTTTCTGCCAAGGTCGATTCGGTCCTGGTTGATGGTAGTCAGCGCGGGAGAGATCTCCGCCGCGATCGGAAGATTGTCAAAGCCCACGACGCTCAGCTCCTGCGGTATTTTAATGTTGAGCCGCTCACATTCTTTGATCACGCCGACCGCCAGAAGATCATTGCCACACAGGATGGCGGTGGCGCCGTTTTCTATCAGGGTGGGCAGATGATACTTTGCGCTGTCCTCGACATAGTATCCGTGCGCGACCAGATTTTTGTCTATTTTCAAATCGTGGCTCTGCATGCTGTTGATGTATGCGTCATATCGGTTGATGGTCACCATGGAGTCCGGCGATCCATTCAGAAGTGCAATCTTTGTGTGGCCGAGTGCGGTCAGATGGTCGATTGCCAGATCGATGCCCTCAAAGCTGTCAGTGCCTACATAGGCGATATTGGGATTTTTTGTGATATAGTTGTCAAAAAGTACGGTCGGGATTGTGGTATTTTTAAGCTGTGCCATCCAGGGGTCTTTCAGGGCAAAGCCCACCAGGAATCCGCCGTGAAAACTGTTTTTTACCATGTATCTGTCATAAGGGTCACGCAGCTGCAGAAGCGGGGACATGGAGGTGACTGTGACCTCCCAGTTGTCGCGCAGAGCGGCCTGTTTGAAGCCAAGAATGATATCAAAGCCAAAATCTTCAGGACTTTCATACTGCATGTTTTCGACAAAGATGCACAGGCGCTTTCGAGTCTCCTTTTTCATGCGCTTGGTGACATAGCCCATCTCAATCGCAGTATCGAGCACCAGCTTTTTCAATTCCGGGCTGATGTCGTTGGCGTCGTTCAATCCTTTCGAGACGGTGCTGGGTGCGATGCCCAGACGGTTTGCGATATCCTTTATTGTTACCATAACTTATTACTCACTTTCAGAAAATCGTTCTAACAATAAGTTTACATGATACGGAAATCGTTTTCAACAGCTTATGACAAAAAACATTTACAAAAAGATGGACAATAAAGTGCGTTATGATGTATACTTTTATTGATAAATGAGAACTGCGAGGGCACGAAGCGGTTAGAAAAAACAAAAGGAGTACAAAGAGATGGATAATGCATTTAACTCTCCGGCGCAGGTGCTGGAAGCAAATATGAAAGCGGGGGAGGCCAAGGCAAAGCTGCCCCTGTTAAAGTGTATCCTGCTCGGCATTATGGCAGGCGCGTTTATTGCATTTGGCGGCGCCTCGAGCAATGCCGCAGTGCATAACATTGCAAATCAGGGACTTTCTAAGACGCTCGCGGGCTGCATCTTCCCGGTCGGGCTGATGATGATTGTCTTTGTCGGGGGAGAGCTCTTCACGGGAGACTGTCTGTTGATTGCCGGGGTGGTCGACAAGCGGTTTGGCGCGCTGGCGATGATTAAGACCCTCGTCCTCGTCTTTTTCAGCAATATGGCGGGAGCCGTGCTGATAGCGGCGCTTGTGTATTTCAGCGGACTTCTCGACTACACAGACGGGGCGCTCGGCGCATTTACGATCAAGGTGGCTTACGGAAAGGCGGTCATCACGCCGTTCAAGGCAGTCTGCTCCGGAATACTCTGCAACATTCTCGTGTGCATGGCGGTGCTGATGGCGACCGCGGCAAAGGATATCGCGGGCAAAGTATGGGCGATATTCTTTCCTATCTGCGCGTTTGTCATCGGCGGGTGGGAGCACTGCGTTGCAAATATGTTTTACATCCCGGCGGGCATCATTGCGAGCATGAATGAGACGTATGTGGCAAAGGCGGAGGAACTGTACGGCATCACCGCAGACC
>CAMWOK010000195.1 GCA_947175845.1 uncultured Lachnospiraceae bacterium
AAATGATGATAGATGGCCCCCTTGCTGAGCCCGCCCAGCTGGTCGATAATATCCTGAATCGACGTGTGCTCGTACCCCTTTTCCACAAAGAGACGGTACGCCACATCCAATATTAAGCTGACCGTCTCTTCCGGGTGTTTGTTCCTCGCCATAGTTTGCCTCCTTGGGAATCTCAGTCGTTATCCTCAGTAAACATACCAACAGTATGATAGTATATACACTTTATCATACCGTTGGTATGTTTGTCAACTACAATTTTTGCGAAACTGCTCTCAGCTTGAAACCATTTCCTCCCCCTGCAGCTGTGTCATTCCTCCCACCAGAATCAGCCTGTTGTCATTGTAGATCTCCGAAAACTGGCTCATGTTTAGCGGATTGATGCCGCGCCCTGCCTCAATCGTGTAGCCGGGCCGGTTGTACGCCTCGATAAACCAGTCCTTGTACCCCGCATAGCCCGAAGCGTAGGGCGTCTCCTCCACCCGATACCCGCTGACCATTCCAAAGTACTCTGCGATGCGCCTTGACTGCTCCGGCTCGTAATTCAGGTATTTCCAGTAAATGACTTCCCCCTGTGTGTGATAGGCAAGCACCAGCTTGAAATCATGTGCAGTCGTGAAATGGTACATGTTGATGCTCTCGAGTGCGGAGAGCGGCGCCTCCCCGACAAAATCTCTCGGTGCGGGCGACGTGTATCCCTGCTCAAACTTGATTTCCCGCGCATTCTCCCACCCTGCCGGAAACTGCAGATTCAGGTCAATCCCATCAATATTTGCCTTCCAGCCCTCCGGATATGGAATATCCGGATAATCCGATGCGATTGCGATTGTCTGCTCCACATACTCCTCATTTCGAATCATGCCGTTTACCAGATCGGCGCCGTCCGGGTTGACCATCGGAATCAGAAACAGGCTGTACTCCCTGAAAAGAGTCTCTGTATCCTGCCCGTACAGCTCCTCCCCCTCTGCATAGGCCTTAGCATACGCCTCCGCAAACTTTAACAGTATCGGCGTCGTGATCCACTCGTTTGCGTGAAAGCAGGCGTTGTAGCAGACCTGTGTTGCTCCCTCTCCAAACTGTATATAGCACACCTCCCTGCCCATCACGCTCTTTCCGATGCAGCCCGAAATCAGAAATGGATAGCGCACTTTCAACCCTTCCAGTATAAATTCTGTGAGACTTGATGTGTACGGCACCGTCTCATCCACAAGGGCAAAAGAAAAAGGAACGTAAATCCGCGTCCCTATCTGTAAATCCATGGCGTCGAGCGATGGGTTGGCCATCAGTATCGCCGAAACCATTGTATCATATGTGTCAGCGATCCCCCAAAGAGTCTCACCCGCTGTGACCACATGTGTGGTGTAACCCTTGAGGTAGGGCATCAGCCTCGCCCACGCCGCCCTGTCCGCATAGCAGCCGACGCCCTCCCCCATAAATTGCTTGAGTGCATTGCAGGTATCCCTGCCAAACCGTCCGTCCACATCAATTGCAAAACCTGCTCTTTTTAATGCCAGCTGCAGATACTGTACTGCAACACCCACATCCCCAACATAAATATTCCGCATAGACTTCTATTTCCATCAATCTTTCTCTCTACAATCTATGCGCAAAATCCGGCATTCATACATCCCAAAAATGCTCGAGAAGCTTTCCTGGCGCTTAAATAATTCTGGAAAGACTTTCCTGGATCCCCTTTACGACCTCCGGCTTGTTCATCGAATAGACGTGAATATGCTTTATCCCGTTTGCTATCAGATCGATAATCTGGTCTGTGGCGTAGATGATGCCCGCCTGCTGCATCGCTTCCGGCTTCGTGCCAAAACAGTCCACGATGCTGCGAAAACGCATCGGCACATTGCAGCCTGAGAGCTTCACCGCATTCTGCAGCTGCACCGGTCTTGTGATCGGCATAATGCCCGGAATCACAGGGACGTCAATCCCCGCCTCGCGCACCCTGCAGAGGAAATTATAAAAAATATTATTGTCAAAAAACATCTGTGTCGTCAGATATTCACAGCCCGCCTCGACTTTCTTTTTCAGATTTCGGATGTCCTCCTGCGTGTTCTCCGACTCGACATGCCCTTCCGGATAACATGCGCCGCCGATGCACATGCCGCCAAACGCCCTGATATCCTCCACCAGTTCCGACGCATAGCGGTAGTCCGTAAACGGTTCGCCCTCAAAATCTTTCGGCCTGTCGCCGCGGAGTGCAAGAACATTTTCAATCCCCGCCTCCTTCATGTCCGCAAGCGCCTGCCGGATCCCCTCCTTCGTCGCACCCACACAGGTCAGGTGCGTGATCGTCGTCACGCCGTGCTCCTGCTGGATTCCCCTTGCAATTTTCAGCGTATTTCCGCGCGTGCTGCCCCCCGCACCGTACGTCACGCTCATATAGCTGGGCTGCAATTTAGCGACATCGTATGCCGCCCTCTGCACCGCCTCAAAATTGGAGGTAACTTTTGGCGGAAACACCTCAAAAGACAAAGTCACATCATTCCTGCGTAAAATTTCACTTACCTGCATTGTTTTACTCCCCTGATTTTATCTGTTATTGTCTAATTTTTCTTCAAATACTTCCTCCGGAACAGGCCTGCTGTAACGGTAGCCCTGTGCGACATAAGCGCCAATCTCCATCATGAGCGCCGTATCATTCTCGTTCTCAACGCCCTCGCACACAACCTGTGCATCCAGATCCTGCGCCAGATTGACTATGTTTTTCATAATCTTAACCTGACGCACACGATTTTCATTGTTCAGCAGAAACGATCGGTCAAGCTTGATGACCGACGCAGGTATCTGCTCAAACACGCCGAGCGAGGAGTACCCCGAACCAAAATCATCTATCGAGAGCCTGACACCCTTTTTCCGCAGACGCTCCACCGTCTCCTTCACCCGGTTCTGCTGGATCTCCTCCATGACGATCGTCTCTGTTATCTCGACCTCGATGTACTCCTTCGGAATCTCATACTTGTCCATCAACGCCTCAAACCGTTCAGGAAAATTCTCCCGCACAAAGTGCATTCGCGAAAAGTTGCAGGAGATCGGAACTATGCTCTTGCCGGCATCCATTCGCCGCCGCAGCAGTTTACATGCACACTCCATCACAAAGAAATCGATCTCTGTGATTCTTCCGGTCTGTTCATAGTAGGGCACAAAGAACCCCGGCGCCCTGATCGCACCGTCCCCGGTGGGATCCATAAAGCGCACCAGCGCCTCAGCCCCCACGATCCGCTCACTTCTGATATCGACCTTGGGCTGATAAAACGCCACAAAATCCTTGTCGATATCTACAGATTCCAACAGCTTCTCCCTGTCGTGATGCTCTTTTAGCTGCAAGCGCAGATTCTCGTCATAGATACGGACCTCGCTGTTGTAGCTGTTTCGCAGCAGGTCAGAAGCCTGCAGTGCATAGGAGATGGACACCTGAATATCTCCACTCCCCGGCGGGATGCAGCAGACGCCCATCGTGATTGGCATCCGCATGTCTGCCTTCTCATACACGCGCTGTTCAATCTTGCTTTCCAGGTCGGCAAGCCGCTCCTCGAGCTGATCCAGCGTATCATATCCCACAAAGAGCACGAAGTGGTCTCCGTGGCTTCTGGCATAGAGTTCCTTATCCCTGTCTATGTTCTCCGACAGCACATTCACCATCAGCTCAAGAATCTTCTGCCCCGCATTCCACCCATATAAGGTATTGTAGCGCCGAAACTGGCAGATATCCATATATGCGATGGCATACTTCTGATTCTTGTCGGATTCCAGCCGCAGCTGTGCCCTGTATTTCAGATAATTCAGATTCCAGATATCAAACTCCGTGTCCTTATACATCAGCTTCTGTATCCGCCTGCTGTCGCGGAGCATGTGCAGCATCACCAGTACAACTGCCACCGCAATCAGTATGATGACAACGATAATCAACATGCTGTGTGCCCTGATAAAATTCTCGACACTGTTCTGTGCAAAGAAATTATCTTTCAGCATATAGTCGCTCACCATCTTGTCGCTCACTTCCGGAAGCTCCTTGTTCAGAATCCCGATCAGCGGTGAGTTTGCGCCCTCTTTCAGCGCCATATAAATTATATGGGTGTCATTGAGCACATTTTGTATCTCTAACTTATTGAGACGGAAATTGGACCCGAGAAGATATTCTGACAGATAGCCGTCACAGATCGCGGCATCTGCCTTTCCCTCCTTCACCGCGCGCAGACATTCCAGCTGAGAGTCAAAAAACAGAATCTGCGCCTCCTCATTCACCAGCGCCGCGATATTTCCCTCCTCATTGCCGTTGCTGACTGCGGACAGTACGCGGATCTCATTCACCTTGCTGTCGCGATCCATGATGATAACATGCGGCACCTTCGCATACGCCTTCGTCACCACAAACCCTGAGTTCCGCATACTTTTCGGCGTCTCCCCACAGTAACTCATCAGCTCGATTCTCCCGTCCGCCAGCGCCTGCTTTGCCTCATTCACACTCTCCATCCTGACATATGTGAACTCAAGCCCGGTCAGAACAGACACTTCGTCGAGAACCTGCTTTGTCAGTCCGTTGTACTGTCCCTCGTTCTCGTAGGAAAACGGATAGTAGCCGTCAAAATACCCGACGATGACAGTTTTCTTCTCCTCGATGTAAGCTTTCTCGTCACTTGTCAGCAAAATCGTCTGATCCAGCCTGCTGTCGTAATATTTTGTGATCAGCTCACTCTCCAGGCCGGGACTTTTCATCTTGATATCCGCAATGCCCTGATTCAGTTCCCGCATCACCTCGTCATTGCCCTGATACGTGATATAATAGATCGGCATCGGAGCAAAACGTCCGATGATGCGCTGTCCATCCCTGACCTCTGTCAGAGAGTGCACCATCGCATCAATCTCACCGCTATCCAGAGCCGCGTGCAGTTCCGCCGTTGTGTCGTACTCTCTTATTTTAGGATTTTTCACCTCATGGTCAGAAAGATATTCGTAAAACTCCTCCTTCCTGACATATGTCTTCACGACGCCGAACGTAGCCTGCCGCATCGCGCCAAAGTCCTCGTAGGGCAGCGTGCTGTCACCGTTCACAGCAATCGTTCCAAAGGTATATCCGCTCGCGAGATTGGCATACTGATAAATTTCCGCTCTCTGGCTGGAATACTGTGCGGACCCCACCAGATCGATCTGCCTGTCCGCGAGCATCTGCAGCGCCTCATCCCAGCTGCCGCATTCCACATACTCCACTTCCCAGTCGGTATAGCCGCAGAGTGTCTCGAGGTACTCGACATCCATGCCGCCGTAACTTCCATCCTCCGCCTTCTCGTGATAGCCTTCCATCGGGAAAAACCCGACCTTGACAATGCGCTTCTGTGCCCCGTATACCTGCCGCATTCCAAATCCGCACGCCATCTCTCCCACGTACAGAAAAACCACCAGGAAAAGCGACATCAAACCCGTTTTGACCTTGTTCCTACTCTTTCTCTTATTGTACATATTACCATCCCCATTAACCGCTCTCATTTCCCGCATCTGACATTCATTATATCACAGGCAGGAGCTATCCACAACCTGTCCGATGACAATCACTGCCGGCGGCTGGACAGGCAGCTTAGCGGCCCTCCTCGCAATGTCCATCAGTGTACCCTGCACAGACTCCACTCCCGAATCAAATCTGCCATGGATCACCGCAGCCGGCGTGGATGCCGCCTTTCCTGCGCGCATCAGCTCCTCCGCAATCTGCGGCAGATTCTTTAGACCCATCAGAAACACAAGGGTTCCCTCAAGCTGCGCAAGCGCCGGAAAATCAATCGCATCCGCGAGCGCTCCGCCCTGGTTTTCGACCGCAGTATGCCCGGTTATGACATGAAAGCTTCTGCTGATGTTCCTGTGCGTCACCGGAATGCCCGCAAGCGCCGGAACTGCGATGCAGGAAGTGATGCCCGGAATACAGTCTGCCTCGATTCCCGCTGATCTGAGCGCTGCAAGCTCCTCCATTCCCCGGCCAAACACAAAGGGATCTCCTCCCTTTAAGCTGTCTCTTTTCCACCGCAGCCGCTGCAG
>CAMWOK010000196.1 GCA_947175845.1 uncultured Lachnospiraceae bacterium
CCTCCTAATATTCACTTTTCACGTTTACAATCCGTTAACCATTTTATAACAAAATGGACAAGATTTCAACTATTATTTTTGACATTTCACGTAACAGTCCATCCATACCCATTCATAAGCTGTCGAATTGTGCCATCTGACAATTCATTTGAGCTATTTCCGACAGCTTAGGAACTGCTGCCATTTCACGAGGTTTTCGAGAGCACATAGTCGATCGCCATCAGATATCCGTCCAGGCCATGCCCGTATATCTGGTGGTCGCACACCTCCTTTGTGACGGAAACGCGGCGAAATTCCTCCCGCTGCGTGATGTCCGAGATGTGGATCTCCACCTTGGGGACCGTGATGCTCGCGAGCGCGTCCCGTATCGCGTACGAATAGTGCGTGTAGGCACCCGGGTTGATGACGATGCCCTGCGTCCCGTCAAAATAGGACGCCTGTATCCGATCGATGATGGCCCCCTCATGGTTGGACTGGAAGCATTCGATCTCGCTGCCTGTCTCTGCCGCCTTGTTTTGTATCAGGTCCACGAGATACTGGTAATCCTGCGTCCCGTAGACGCCCTTCTCGCGGATCCCCAGAAAATTCAGATTGGGTCCGTTTATCACTAACAATTTCATATTCTGCCGTCCTTTCCCCTCAGCGATCTCCTTCTGCCCTGAAATCCAGCCGCGCCCCAAGAAGGCTGTACTAAACCTTCAGATTCCCCTTTTTTATATTCTCCTGAAGGATTCTATCTGTGATTTCAAACAGTTTTTGTGATCCTGATTTCGTCTTTCCCTGTCTTTTGTAAACCTGCTCGGCCGTGACGCCGTGTTCGCGCCAGTCGCCGCCTCCGTTGCTGTCGTTGAGCAGCAGAGGCTGCAGATTGTCTATCGCGTGCACAAACTTTGACTCGGCAGTCTCATATGCCTCGAACTCGTCAAACAGCGCGGTAAACTCTGCTTTCTGCTCCTCGGGGAGAATGGAAAATATCCGTTCCTTTGCGGCGTCCTCGCGGGCCTTTTGTGTCTTGAGCCCTTCCGCGTCATACGCGTAGGTGTCCCCCGCATCGATCTCGACAATGTCGTGGATCAGACACATCAACATGACTTTTGCGACGTCCACCTCCTCGTTTGCGTACTCTCTCAGCAGATACGCCATGACCGCCATATGCCAGGAATGCTCAGCGTCATTTTCATTTCTTCCGTGTGATGACAGATGCGTCTGCCGGAATATAGTTTTTACTTTGTCTATCTCGAGTGCAAAAGCAAGCTGCTTTTCTATGCGTTCCTCCATATCAGCACCTCCGCAATATTTCCTGCGTCGCCTCCGACTGTCTCAGCGCGTTGACGTCCACCACAATCGCTGCCCCCTCCTCATACAGGGGGGTGCGCGCCGCTATCATCTCCTCAATCCGCCCCATGGGATTTGCGCACTGCAAAAGCGGTCTGGTTGTGTCCCCCCTGATTCTGTCATATATTGTCCGGGGACTTGCTTTCAGAAATACAACTTTGCCAAGGTGCGACAAAAGCTGCCTGTTCTCCGCGCGCAGGGGCATTCCGCCGCCCGTCGATATAACCATATGTTCTCTTCGTTCCGCAATCAGCTGCCGCAGCAGTTCGGTCTCCATGTCCCGGAATGCCTGCTCGCCGTCTGCGGCAAAGATTTCGTTGATGCTCCTTTGCTGCTGCTGCTCGATCAGCTCGTCCGTGTCGACAAACGTATAATTCTTCCGCTTTGCAAGGTTTTTGCCGATCGTCGTCTTGCCGCTCCCCATATAGCCTGTCAAAATAATATTTTCCATATAAATCATTCCTAACTGTACTCTTACAGGAGCCGTTCCTGCAGCTTCTGGTAAACCCTGTCGGCGTTCCTGCGGCTCACCTTGCAGCCGGTCCACAGCTCAAACGCGTCGATTCCCTGATACAAAAGCATCTTGAGGCCATTGTACGCCACGCCGCCGTTGTCCTGCACGCACTGCATAAACCGGGTCTGCCAGGGCGTGTAAATGAGATCGTACCCAAACTTTACATAGTGGTAAAAATCACCGTCCTCTAAAACCACGTCATCCACATTCGGCGCCAGCCCGACACTGGTGCACTGCAGCGCGATATAGCGGTTCTTGGGCCCGGTCAGAAGCTTTTGGTACTCTGCAAGCGGCATTGCAGTCACGCAGTCCTTCCCGCAACGCTGCAGCGCGCGGTTGACCTCCTGCGCCACACACTCCGCCTTCTCAGCGCTGCGGTTCACAAGATACACCTTCTGCGCGCCGCTGTCCGCACACATAAACGCGACCGCACGCCCCACACCGCCCGCGCCGAGCACGATCACCTGCTCGTCCCTGAGCGAGATTCCGTCCTCCTCCATGGCGCGCCGAAGTCCGCTCATGTCCGTGTTGTGGCCGACATAGCCCTCCCTGCCGCGCACGAGCGTGTTGACCGATCCCACCGCCTGCGCGCGCGCATCCACTTCCTCCAGAAAGGGAATCACCGCATTCTTGTACGGCACTGTGACATTCATGCCACAGATATTCAGGCCGTAAGCGCCCCTGACGGCCGCCTCAAGCTCCCCCTGCGCCACCTGAAACGGCACGTACACCATGTCAATGCCCAGCATGTCCGCAAACGTGCCATGGATCAGCGGTGACAGCGTGTGCTCCACCGGATTTCCTATGATTCCATACAGTTTCGTTCTTCCGTTGATCTCCATTCTCAGTTCCCCATTCCTTTCCACATCCTGTGCTGACAGCAGCCGCACGCACTGTTTTAGCGTCCTGTCCGACGCTTTTTCTGATGGTTTAGATAGGCAAACAGCACAATTTTTTCAAGATACCGTTTCAATACAATCTGTATCTCCTCCCTGGGGTGGATCGGTTTTACCAGAATCGAATAGATTCCTGCTTTGTTTGCGCCCCACACGTCCGTGAATATCTGATCGCCCACGAACAGGGTATTTTTCTCGTCCGTTCCCATGTCTTTCATTGCCTGCCTGTACTTTGCAGGGTTTGGCTTGCCCGCCTTGCAGATGTAGGGAGCATCCACAGCGTCACAGAACATCTTCACGCGCGGCTCCTTGTTGTTGGAGAGCATGGTGACTTGATAGCCAAGCTTTTTGAGGCGTCCAAACAGCGCAGTCGCGCGCTCGTCCGCCGGGAGGCCGTGCGGCACCAGCGTGTTGTCAATGTCAAATATAATGCCCCTGTAGCCCTGCTTATATTTTTGTTCAAAATCAATTTGATAGGTTGAATCCAAATACTCCTTTGGATAAAATCGTTGCAGCATCTCTTTCCTGTCCTCCATCCATCCTGCTGTTTGCGGCTTTTGCTTTTCCCTGTCACAGATTCGCCGCTTCAAGCAGCAGCCGGGTGTAGTCGGACGCGGGATTTGCGTACACGTCCTCGACCTTTCCCTGCTCGAGAATCTCGCCGTTTTTCATGATGATCACCCTGTCGCACATCTGGTACACGACGCGCAGGTCGTGCGATATGAACAAAATGGATATCCCGAGTTCTCTGTGCAGTTTGCGCAGCAGCCGGACAATCTGCGCCTGTATCGTCACGTCCAGCGCGGAGACAGGCTCGTCCGCTATCAGAAAATCTGTGTCGCACAGAAGCGCCGCCGCGATCGCGACGCGCTGGCGCTGGCCGCCGGAAAGTTCTGAAGGGTAATGATCCCTGAGTTTTACATCCAGACCCACCCGCCCGAGCATCTGGTCGACCATTTTTGCGCGCTCCTCCTTCGGCAGACGGTTTTCGCGCGCCTTCATGCGCAGCGGCTCCTCTAATATCCATCCGATTTTTTTTGCGGGATTGAGCGAACTGTACGGGTCCTGAAATACCATCTGCGGGTTGGGACAGTCGAGCGCAATCTCGCCGTCATACTGCTTCTGCATCCCCAGAATCGCCTTCGCAAGCGATGTTTTTCCGCATCCGCTCTCGCCGACAAGCCCCAGCACCTCTCCTCTTTTCATGTCAAAACTCACATTTTTCAGAACGTGCTGCATCCTCTTTTCCTTTGCGCGAAGACGGCCCAGCGGATTTTCCTTATTTTTGTAATACACATTCAGGTTGCTTACATTCAGTATCTTTTTTGTCGTTTCCATGCAGACCTCCATACAGACTTCTATACTGACACGCGAAAAACGCCTCACTGGGGCGTTCTTCACATAACTTTCTCAAGTTTTGGTATCGCATTGATGAGCTCCATCGTGTATGCTTCCCGCGGGTGGCAGAAGATCTCCTGCGTGTCCCCCGCCTCCACCATATTTCCGTCGTGCATCACAATGATGCGGTGGCACAGGCGCTTTACCAGGCTCAGATCGTGCGAGATAAACAGAACTGCCATCTGCTTTTCCTGGTTCAGGCGCTGCAGCAGCTTCACGATCTGCAGCTGTATCGTCACATCCAGCGCTGTCGTCGGCTCGTCCGCTATCAGAAGCTTCGGCTCGCAGATGATGGCGGAGGCAATCATCACGCGCTGCCGCATACCGCCGGAGAGCTCGTGCGGGTATTTCCTGTAAATGTGCTGCGGATTGTCGAGTTCCACGTCGGCGAGCGCCTGTATTGCGCGCAGAAAGCGCTCGTCTCTACTCATCTGCGGCCTGTGGATGCGCAGGCTCTCCTCCACCTGCCAGCCGATGCGCTTCACCGGGTTTAAGGAGGTCATGGGCTCCTGAAAGACAATGCCGATCTCATTGCCCTGTATCTGCCGCAGCGTCTCCCGATCCGCGTGCAGAAGCTCCTTTCCCCCAAACCGGATCTCTCCCTCCGTCTTCATGTCATGGCGCCGCAAAAGCCCTGCAACCGCCATCGCGGTCATGGACTTCCCGGAGCCGGACTCCCCGACTATGCCGAGAATTTCGCCCTGGCGCAGCTCCATGTTGAGATGGTTTACAACGCGCTCCGGGACATCATGGTCATGAAACTCGATATTCAGATTTTTTACCTGCAGCACTATATTTTCCATGGGCATCCACATCCTGTTTTCCTTATGTTTATACTCACGACAGATAAAATCTGCCGTGAGTATTGCGCCAGCCGCAGCCGCGAAGCGGCATATTTCCTTATGCGGCTGTGCGCATAACTTTATACTGCGCGGTCAGCCTTTTTGACCGCCAGTATAATCTGTCCTCTATTTTATCACAGTGCGCGCAAAAAATCTATCTTTAAATTGTCTACTCTGCATCTGTGTAATTCAGACTGACTGTTCCCATACTCAGCGTGGCTTTCAGCGTGCCTGCATCCCCCTTCTGGCGATACTTTGTACCCTCGTGCTCGCCGTTCACATGCACGCTTCCCATAGACGCTTCCAGATCTATCTCGTACGCGTCAAGATTCTGCTGTGCGTCAATCAGCACATCTCCCATGGCGTTTACTACCGTGAGACTGGAAAAGGTACAGCTCTCCGCCTCGACTGAGCCCATGTGGTTGTTCAGCTCGGCATCCCCAAGCTGTGTGTCCCTGAGTGTAATCTCGCCCATATTGGTACAGATATCCGTCCTGTCAAAGCTGCACTTTTTGAAGATACAGCTTCCCATACTGGTCAGCGCCTCGCAGTCCGACACGGCAATTTTATCCATCGTGACATCTCCCATGGCAGTCCTGATATCCACGGAATCCAGCACAGTCCCCTCCGGCACAGTCAGTGTCAAATCGCAGCGCTCCCCTCTCAGCCCGTTTATGGTCCTGGGGTTTCTCTCCCTGACAAAGAGCGTCCCATCCTTGACTTCATACGAAAACTCCAGTCTGTCCGTGTATTGGCAGTAGAGGTAAAAGTGATCCCCCTCCTCAATGGTCAGGCTCATCATATCCGCGTCCAAATCAATAACTGCAAAAGCGTCCAGATCTGCGCTTGTGCTTGTCGTTCTCGCATCCACAAACCGAAACCCTTCCCCGTACCGGAAAAGGCCGGAATGATAAAATGTCCCTCCGATTACACAGCAGACCGTGATGACAGAAAGCAGTGCAATCCATATATTTTTTTTCATACGCATCATTTCCTCCTAATACCCTTCCTAAACAGTTGCTCACCACACGGAGCGGAT
>CAMWOK010000197.1 GCA_947175845.1 uncultured Lachnospiraceae bacterium
CTTGCTGAACTGCGGAGCGCGACGAGCCGCCTTGAGGCCGTACTTCTTTCTCTCCTTCATACGAGGGTCTCTCGTCAGGAAGCCTTCCTTCTTCAGAACGGGTCTGTAGTCAGAATCTGCCTGCAGTAACGCTCTCGCGATGCCGTGTCTGATCGCGCCGGCCTGTCCTGTGTAGCCGCCGCCCTTCACATTGACAAGCACGTCAAACTTGTCAACGGTATCTGTCGCAGCCAGAGGCTGGCGAACGATAACCTTGAGGGTCTCCAATCCGAAATAGTCATCAATGCCTCTCTTGTTGACCGTGATGTTGCCTGTACCTGGAGTCAGATATACTCTGGCGATTGATTTCTTTCTTCTACCTGTTCCATAATATCTTGAAGCATTTGCTGCTTTTGCCATTTTGATTTCCTCCTTTATTTATCACACTGATTAAAATGTCAATGTCTCCGGCTTCTGAGCTGCATGCTTGTGCTCAGGTCCCGCATATACGAAGAGTTTCTTGTACATCTGACGTCCTAAAGGTCCCTTGGGAAGCATTCCCTTAACCGCGTGCTCGATCACCGCTTCCGGCTTCTTGTTCAGCTTCTCTCTCAACGTCGCTGACTTCATGCCGCCAACGTAGTCGGAGTGATGGTAATAGATCTTCTGGTCAAGCTTCTTACCTGTCACTGCAACTTTCTCTGCGTTGATGATGATCACATAGTCACCTGTATCAATATGAGGAGTAAATATCGGTTTCTTCTTTCCTCTCAATACGCTTGCAACCTCTGATGCCAAGCGTCCTAATGTCATACCAGCAGCATCTACTACATACCACTTTCTATCAATTGTAGCTGGGCTAGCCATAAATGTTTTCATTATGTTACCTCCATATATTTAGCCTGTCGGCTCTCCTTTGATGGTTATTCCTGCCTGAATCCTCCGATACGGAATGTCCGGCCGTACCTTCCAGACCCGCAGGTCACCTAGATACCCGGGCTGGCACCTCTGTACATATCGGGGCTTTGATATTGTACACCTGCATGCCGCCACACTGATTTATTATATTATACGGCTCCTGGCGTGTCAATACCCAATTTGCCAAATTTCACCGTATATATTACAGTTCAGCCTTGCCGAACAATTGCACACCAATCCATGCAAAATCGCTTCGCGCTGTCAAATCCATGTTCCATAGCTTGATGCACCGCAACTGCAAAGTCCTAAACCAAATTTTTACCCATATATTACTGTCTCTCACTGTTTCCGGTACATATACACCTTCACATTCCTGTCAGACAGCAATGGAGCGCCCGCGCATATCCGCAATAAAAACCCCTTCTCCTCAGACGCTCCCTGATCCGTCTCCTGGTTCTCCTCAGACACTTCACTCTGCGGGGACATTCCCCGCATCACAAACCCGATCATGCTCCAGGCGCCCCCGGCAGTATGTCGTCCAAAAATTCATACTTCACCAGCGTCAGCCCGCACGCGGGCGCTGTTGGCCCCGCTTTCGTGCGGTCACAGGCGTTTAAAATATCCGCGATCTGCCCTGGCGCGAGTCTTCCCTTTCCCACGTCCATCAGCGTGCCTGCGATGATGCGGACCATATTGTACAGAAAGCCGGAACCCGTCACCCGCAAGGTTATCATGTCGCCTGTTTTTTCCACGGTGACATCATAGAGCGTCCGAACCGTCGTCTCCGCTGTCGTATTCACGCTGCAGAAGCTCTTAAAATCGTGCTCCCCGACCAGACAGTCCGCCGCCCGCTGCATGCGCTTTATGTCGAGCGGCGCATATGTAAAATGAGAATACAGTCTGTGTACTGGCATCGGAAATGCGCTGTTCCATATCCTGTATTCGTACGTTTTCCTGCTGCTGCACTGTCTCGGATGAAAATCCGGCGGCACCTCCCGGGACGACTGGATCTGGATGTCCGCAGGCAGTCTCTGATTCAGCGCATAGGAAAATTTCTCCGCAGGCATCCGCGCCTGTGTGTCAAACACCGCGATATTTCCGAGCGCATGTACGCCTGTGTCTGTCCTCGAGGCCCCGATGACTTTGATATCCTCCTTCAGAAATGTGCTCAGCGTCCCATTGAGCACTGACTCTATCGTCGGCACGTTCGCCTGGAGCTGCCAGCCATGATAATTCGTTCCGTCGTAGGCGACGGTCAGCATCACCCTCCTCACAGAACAACACCTCCCAGGAGCACCGGAATCAGCTTTCCGGCAGCGACACCTGCCACAAGATAACCGATCACAATCAGATACGCGATATAATCCCGCTTTTCATAGTGCAGCGGCTTCATTCTGGTGCGGTGGTCCCCGCCCCGGTAACAGCGCGCCTCCATCGCCATCGCAAGGTCGTTGGCGCGGCGAAACGCCGATATGAAGAGCGGCACGAGCAACGGCACAAGGCTCTTTGCACGCCGCACCAGATTCCCGCTCTCAAAGTCCGCGCACCTTGCAAGCTGAGCCTTCATGATCTTGTCCGTCTCCTCCATCAGAATCGGTATGAACCGGAGGGCTATCGACATCATCATGGCAATCTCATGCACAGGCACTCTCATCTTATTCAACGGCCGCAGCATCCGCTCAAGGCCGTCCGTCAGCTGGTTTGGCGTTGTCGTGAGTGTCATCACCGACGAGCCGATAATCAGAAAGCCCAGCCGAATCGACAAAAGCACTGCAAGGCGCACGCCCTCCCGCGTAATTGACAGCTTCCATATCTGCACAAGCGGCTCCCCGGGCGTCAGAAACAGGTTGAAAATCACGGTGACAGACAGCAGAAACACAATGGATTTCATGCCTTTTACCATGAATTTAAACGGAACCTTTGACAATTTTATCACAATCCCCAGAAACAGCGCTGCCACCCCATATCCCCAGAAGCCGTCAAACGCAAACAAGGAGATGATAAACAGAACCGTTGTCCCGAGCTTCACCCGCGGGTCGAGCCGGTGGATGACAGACTCCGCCTGATAATACTGTCCCAATGTGATATCCCTAAGCATCCTCCGCCCCCTGTCTTTCCTTTCGCGCTGCCACAAGCCGTGCAAAATAGTTTTTGATCTCCTCCCGCGCCTCCCCAATAGTGGTGGCCTCGTCGCTGACGTCATAGCCTTTTTCCCGCAGCGCTTTCATGATGTATGTCACCTGCGGCGCCGCAAGCCCCACCGCCTCAAGCTCCCGATACCGCTTAAACACTTCCTTTGGCTCGTCGTCATACAAGACGCGCCCCTTATTCATGACGATGATCCGGTCAACGTATTTGGCCACGTCGTCCATGCTGTGTGACACCAGCACAACCGTGATGCCCGTCTCCTGTTTTAACCGCGCAATCTGATCCAGAATCTCATCCCGCCCTCTGGGATCCAGCCCGGCAGTCGGCTCGTCGAGTATGAGCACATCCGGTTTCATGGCCAGAACTCCCGCTATCGCAACGCGCCGTTTCTGCCCGCCGGACAAGTCAAACGGAGACTGATAAAAATAGTCGTCCTCGAGTCCCACAAGCTTCAGTGCCTCGTATGCCCGCAGATCAATCTCCTTTTTCGACAGACCCAGATTTTTAGGCCCAAAGCACACATCCGAAAAAACATCTGTCTCGAACAGCTGATGCTCCGGGTACTGAAAGACCAGCCCCACCCTGGCGCGCAGCATTTTCCGGTCAAATCCGTCCGAATCAATATCTTCCCCATTGAAATAAATAGCTCCAGAAGTCGCCTTCATCAATCCGTTGAGATGCTGGACCAGCGTGGACTTCCCGGACCCCGTATGCCCGATCAGACCGATGAACTGGCCGTCCGGCAGCACCAGGCTGACATTGTCCAGCGCCCTGACTGGCATGGTGGTATCCTCCCCGTAGATGTGGCTTACTTTATCCAATATGATCGGCATATCGTCTCCCCCATTCACATGACTGCGCTGACGCAGTGTTCCAGCGCTTCCAGAAATTCCTGGTCTGTGAGCACGCCTTTTGGCATCGGAAAGCCTTCCCTGCGCAGCTCATGCGCCAGCAGAGTCACCTGCGGCACGTCAAGCCGGAGTTCCTTCAGCTTCTCCACCTCGGAAAACACCTCCCGCGGCGTGCCCTGCAGCGCTATCCGGCCTTTGTCCATCACATAGACCCTGTCGGCATAGATCACCTCTTCCATGTAATGCGTGATCAGGATCACCGTGATGCGCTCCACATCATTGAGCGCCCGCACAGCGCGTATCACTTCCCTGCGCCCCTGCGGATCGAGCATCGCAGTCGGCTCGTCGAGGACAATGCACTTTGGGTGCATGGCGATCACGCCCGCTATCGAAACCCGCTGCTTCTGGCCACCCGAGAGCTTGTTCGGAGAATATTTCCGGTACTGGTACATTCCTACTGCTTTGAGGCTCTCCTCCACGCGCTCCCAGATCTCCTTTGTGGGAACTCCCATATTCTCGGGTCCAAAGCCCACGTCCTCCTCGACAACCTGGCCGATAATCTGGTTGTCCGGATTCTGGAAAACCATCCCCGCTGTCTGGCGGATATCCCACACGGCAGCGTCATCCTTTGTGTCCTTTCCATCCACCCACACAGTCCCCTCTGTGGGGTACAGAATCGCGTTCAGGTGCTTTGCCAGCGTCGACTTTCCAGACCCGTTGTGCCCCAGCACCGCCACAAACTCTCCCTGGCGGATATCGAGGCTGACATCATCCACCGCAGTGGTGATTCCCTCCACGTTGCCTTCCTCGTCGCGTCGTATATACTCGTATATCAAATCCCGGACTTTGACTATTCCCATCTTGCCCTCCCTGTCGCCACACCCTGCAAAATTCTGCTGCGTCGAACTCATTTTCGCGCATCTTCGCCAGCTGCCGGCTCAGACGCCCTCCGTGCAGGTTCGTCATTGGCCTGCTGCTGCATAAATGCCTGATACAGCTTCCTTCGCTGCAATACTTCCCTGTGCTCCTTGTCGAGCTCTATCTGCCGCCTGATCGTCTCTGCAAGCCAGATTGCCCGGATCTTTTCAAGGATTTCGTCCTCCTTGCTCTTAGAGCTCCCCGTCATTTTTTCTGTGTACTCTTTCCCGTAAAGTGCCGTCTGCTGCTGGCGTCGCTTGTTGCTCTTGTACTCCTCGTCCCACTTCTGTATCTTTTCGCGCTCCTTCTCCTTTTCCTTCTGGCGCTTGTAGCTCGCTTTTGCGGCGGCTGAGCTCGCGTATACCTTAGCCGGTCTCGGCGCCGCTGCACCGCCCTGTGCGTCCGTGTGGACAGTCCCTGCCGAGTTGGCATAAAACGGATTGTTATACATGGGATTCCACCCCGCATAGCCGTACGGATTATTGGGGTACACTGCGGCAGTTTTGTGCGCCGCCTGCCCCTGTTGCGGACCGGGCGGCGTGGAACCTGCATCTGCGCTGCTCATCAGGCACTCATATGCCTTCTGCACCCGGATGTAATACTCCTTGGTATCCTGGTTGGGATTTGCGTCAGGATGATACAGCTTCGCCTTGTAGCGGTACGCACGCTTGATTTGTTCCTCCGCGGCATCCTCGCGTATTCCCAGAAAATAACACGCCTCTTTTCTTGTCATATTTCCATTTTTATCCATGATACACCTCTCGACCATCACCATTCATGTTCACAGACACCTTTTCAGGATAGCCATTCCGAACAGCAGGAATCAAAAAAGTTCCCGTGCCGCTCCTGCCGTTCGGAATGATCACCCAGGCTTTCTTACCAAAAACGCTCCCAAAACATGGGAGCGCCAAAAAACAATTTTGTTATTAAACCAGCTCGAGCACTACCTGCATAGCACCATCGCCCTTGCGCTGACCAATCTTGATAATTCTCGTATATCCGCCGTTGCGTCCTGCATACTTCGGAGCAATTTCGTCAAACAGCTTTGCGACAAGGTCAATCTCCTTGGTGTCTCTCTTCTTGCCGGCATTCTTTGTCGGAACTTCTTTCACAGAATACAGCACTTTGAGCATCTGTCTTCTCGCGTGAAGTCTGGAAGGCAGATCCTTCTTGATTTCCT
>CAMWOK010000198.1 GCA_947175845.1 uncultured Lachnospiraceae bacterium
AAGAGAGAGGAATCTATGTGTTGCCTTTTGTGATGATCGTCTCATGGTTGCGCTTAATCATCAGTGCGAGGGACCCTGTGGGAAAATTTACTTCCTTGACAAGCTTGTTTTCCCAGTTGTGTCCTTTTGGGATGTACATGCGAATCAGGGTGATGGAAGAGTCTTCCTGATAGTCGTTGAACGTCTTTCGCACATCGGCCTCCTCGTCAATCATATCCAGTTTTTCGGCGACCTTTGGAAGCAATGTTCCCTGGATCGCGACAGAGAACAGCGACACCATAAACACAATATGAAACAGGTTGTGGGGCATCACCACGCCGCCAGCAACCGCCATGATGGCAAACACGGAGGACGATGCACCCCGGAGCCCCGCCCAGGATACCAGCAGGCATTGTCTGGTGGAGCAGTGAAAGGGCTTTAGCAGCAGGAATACTGCAACCGGCCGGGCAATCAGCGTCAGAATGATTGTGATGACGATCGCCGTCACGATTCCCACAGGCATCTCATGCGGAATCGTCAGAAGTCCCAGCAGGAAGAAAATCAGTATCTGAGCAAGCGAGGTGACGCCGTCAAAAAACGGAATCAGCGTCGTCTTGTTTTTGATGGGGCTGTTGCCGATGATGACTCCCATGATGTACACGCTCAGATACGCATTTCCGTTTAAGAGCTGAGACAGGCCATAGCAGATTAGTACCATGCCAATCATAAAGATTGTGTCGAGACCATCCGAGACGAGGTCCGTCCTGGTCATCAGCCGCGTCGTCAGCACGGCAAGAGCCACACCGACCAGAGAGCCTACGACCAGCTGCAGGAAAATCCGCACGATAATGTGCTGCGATCCTCCCGATGAGATGATTCCCAGTGCGATAAAGGTGAGCATGTATGCCATCGGGTCATTGCTTCCGCTCTCCAGCTCCAGGAGGGAGGCCGTGCCGTCTTTCAGGTTCAGTTTTTTCTGGCGCAGGATGGCAAACACGCTCGCGGCGTCCGTCGAACCCAGGACTGCACCCACCAGAAAACTATCCGGCCATGTGTAGCCTAATACAATCCGGACAAACAGGGCGGTGACAGCGGCCGTGGCAGCCACGCCGAGCGTGGACAGCAGGACGGAGCGGACCGCCACATCCTTTGCGAGCGTCCACTTCAGGTTGAACCCGCCGTAAAACATGATGAACAGCAATGCAATAGAGCAGATATTCTCCGCAAGATGGTAGTCATCAAACGGAATTTTGAAAATCCCATCGCTGCCGAACAGCATGCCGATAAACATAAACAGAATCAGTGCCGGCATACCGCATTTGCCAGAAAATTTTTCTGCCATGACACAAAGCAGGATTACGGCAGCCACGAACAGTAAGATTACAGTCATAAAACCATCCCCTTTTCAATGTTTCCCCTATTTCATACTAACTTTTTCTGGCAGAATATGCAAGGTTCGTTTAAAATTTTTGCGTTTTTTCTAATTTTGGTGGTCACAGTCCTCCCTGCCCGGGCAATACTGAGCACGTTTAAGCGTACCAGGAAGCGCGATATTTGAGTTTTCTGTAGAGTTTGTAGAAAATCACGGCAAACAAAGACACGATAATGTAAAGCGTGGAGAGTGCGCCCGCAGCTCCGCCGATAAAAACTAAGATCCACATCAATATATTCATGAGAATACCTCCATAATTCTGATAATAAAAAATTGTCTGTTGTCACTGGTACAACGAATATTAAGTAACTGGCACCTTGACTTGCCTGATTGTTCATATGCGGCGTTGTCGTCAATCGCCGTAGCCACCGCTACGACTCTTTCCTCCGCCTTGCATCTGAAACAATCATTCTGCGTCAATGTAGCAGAAACTTAATTTTCATTGTACTGGTTTCGTTCTATAGTTTGTTCTGGCTCTCCCCGGCCGCCTGTCTCGGCGCGGGAGGATCCCCTCACCTCGTAAAGGCAGGTGATAATTCCAGCTGTGACGGCAATGACAACCAGAATACCAAATATAATATTTTCAAGCATGATAAAAAACCTCCATCTCGAAATCTGCGCAGTATCTGCCGACAGACTGTGCGCGATTTTGCAAAAAGGGTACACGAAAAAGACGACTTCGCATCAGAGCGTTTTGATACAAAATCCTCAATCTGATTCATGAGATAAAAATGGGTTAAATTAAGAATAAAATGTGAGATTTTTTTCCGTCGATATGGTGAATGTAGTCCAAAGTTCTGCTGCCATACTGATTGTCATGCCCGACAACGCACAGGGCAGAATTTCGGAAAGAGAGATACAGCAGATACACACCTGCCATGAACAGGGCTGCAAGCAGGCACTGGCTGAGCCGGACGACAGTGCAGCCGCGTGCGGACTGTCTGGCGAGAACAAACTCTTCCATCAGGCGCATTGAATTTTTCGCGTAATAGATGTGCGTGTCGGCAAGGTTATCCGCAGCCTGCAAAGAAGCGGTGCAGGTTTCGTAAGATGCACGCGAAAAAGAGGAATCCCCATGAATATCAGCACAGTAGATTCCCAGCACAAGCATAGATAGTGTTAAAAGAATGCAGATCACACTGCTATGTACCGTTTTTCTCATGTTCTCCCCGCTTTCGGCATACCGGTTTCATGTATGAGACAAATCACAAAAAATCAGTCTGCATGATATCGGTGTTTTGTAACTATAACACAAATGCGCCAAATGTTCAAGTAAAATTTTAGTGTGAAAACGGAGTCCGCCACAGTGACAGGCGCGTTTGAAAAAGTACAAAAAGTTGTGTGAAAACGTTGTTTGTACAGTGAATCTGTGGTAAAATAGAGGTACGAAAAAAAGCGAAAATACAGAGTGAAATGCAGGAGGGACAACCATGAGATTTGAATTTGACAAAAAGAACTGGACCAGCATAACGGAGGGGGAGAAGGACTGCTATCTGCTCGCAAATGGGCTGGGCGGCTACAGCAGCCTGTCTGTCATAGGAGCGGCGGCGAGAGGGGACGAAGCGCTTCTGATGTCCGCAAAGAGAGCACCCAATGTCAGGATGCATCTGGTGACGAACGTTTTCGAGAAACTTATCATTGACGGGCAGGAGCATATTCTGACTTCACAGCGGATGAAATCAGGGCAGGATTATGAGGGATTTCATTATCTCGAGACGTTTGTCTATGATGACTTTGACGAAAATGCACCTGTGTGGACCTTTCAGGCAGACGGGGTCAGGGTCACAAAACATTTGCAGATGGCACACGGGGAAAACACAGCCGCGCTGTGGTATGCGATCGATAATCCGGCTGGAAAAAAGGTGTCGTTTGAGCTGATGCCGCTGCTGCGCTTCACCTCCAAAAAAGAGGATTTTGACGCTGCACAAAATCTGGAAGCGTATGTGATAGTGCCGTGCCATGCAGATCCGAAAGCAGATGCGGCAAACAGACAGTACCGCATAGCGGGCAGGGATATCGAGCTGTATCTGACGACGGACGCAGAGGTACATCCGCAGCCGGCGCGCCTGTTCGGGGAGATGTACTTCTCGCAGGACGAGCGCGACGGGCGCGTGGCGTATGGCGACGCTTTTGTGAACTGCGTTCTGCAAAGAGTGATCCAGGAAAAATGTGACATGTATGTCATTTTTGGCACCAGTGCAGCAGACTGCGGCGCAAAAGAATGTTACGAAGAGCTGGCGCAGAAAAACAGCGCGCGGAAAAAGCAGCTGCTCGCGCAGGCAGATCTGACCTCGGAGCTGGGGCAGCAGCTTGTGCTGAGTGCGGACGCGTACGTTGTGCGGCGGGATTCCACCGACGGCAAGAGCATTATCGCGGGTTATCCGTTCTTTGAGGACTGGGGGCGCGACACCATGATTTCGCTCGCGGGAGCTGCCATTGTGACGGGGCGTTTTGCAGAGTGCAAAAGCATTCTTCAGACGTTTGCAAAATATGTGAAAAACGGCCTTCTGCCAAACCTGTTTCCGGAGGGCGGCGAGACGCCCATGTACAACTCTGTCGATGCGCCGCTGCTGTTTGTGAATGCGGTCTATGAATATATGGAGTACTCCGGCGACAAGGCGTTTGGGGACGAGATTCTTCCGGTGCTGAGACAGATCATTGATGCGTACCAAAACGGCACAGACTTTCACATCGGCATGGACAGCGACGGCCTGATTCAGGCGGGTGCTGGCCTGGAACAGCTTACATGGATGGATGTGCGCGTGGGCGATTTCCTCCCGACGCCGCGGCATGGAAAGCCGGTGGAAATCAACGCGTACTGGTACAGCGCGCTGATGATCATGCACGAGCTGACGCAGGACGCAGCGTACCAGGAGCTTGCAGCAAAAGTAAAGAAGTCCTACACAGAAAAATTCTGGAATGCGCACGCGCAGTGCATGAAGGATGTGCTGTCTGGCGGGAAGGACGAGAATCAGATTCGCTGCAACCAGATCTGGGCGCTGACCATGCCGTTCACCATGCTGCCGATCGAGAAGGAAGCGTTGGTGCTCAAGAAGGTCAGAGAGGAGCTGTACACGACCGTCGGCCTGCGCACGCTGGCAAAGGAGGACCCGGATTTTCACAGCATCTATATCGGGCCGATGGAGCAGCGCGACCGGGCATACCATCAGGGTACTGTGTGGGGCTTTCCGCTGGGAGCGTACTACAGGGCATGTATACGCTATGCAAAAAAATGCGGCGATGCAGCAATAAAGGAGCAAATCCAGACGGAACTGCGCGAGGGCTTCGAGGCGCTCAGAGGATGGCTGCGTGAGGGCTGCGTGTCTCAGATAGCTGAGATTTACGACGGGGAGACGCCGACCGTGTCAAGAGGATGCTATGCACAGGCGTGGAGTGTGACAGAGCTTCTGCGCGCCGTGTATGATTTTGAAAAAATGTAAGAATGTCAGTTTGTGAGAAAAAGAATATGTAAACGCTTACATTTCTGCTGGATATTTATCTCGAATTGTGCTATCCTGATATTATGCAGAATTGGTGAGGAGAGAAATTGCTACAATAACACCAATTAAATATGTTCAGTGCCAACGTATACATCCTGGCAGAATGGAGGATACAATGAAGTTCGAGGTAATCTACAAAACTGCCACAAGCTTTGTGGTAGAAATCAAGGAAAACGGCTATTTTTCGTCGGAGCAGGAGCATGAAATCTATGTGGATGGCAGCCTTGCGGAGAAGAGCTGCCGAAATGTGGCGACTGTGTTTGGACTGGCGCCCGCCACGACCTATGAAGTGAAAATCAAGTGCGGGGAAGCGCTTTCAGAGGCTTTTCAGGTGACGACCGAGGAGGAGTATGTCACGCTGAATGTCAGAGAGTTTGGCGCGAAGGGCGATGGCGAGACGGACGATACGCACTTTATCCAGTGCGCCATCAACGCGTGTCCCAGGGGTGGAAGAGTTTACATACCGGCGGGTGTTTACAAGATTTATCCCCTGTTTTTAAAGAGCGACCTTGTGCTGGAGATCGGAAAAGACGCGACGCTCTCCGCGTTCACAGACCGGACAAAGTTTCCGATACTTCCCGGAAAAGTCGAGTGTGTCGACAAAGAACAGGAATATCTGCTCGGCACGTGGGAGGGCGACCCGCTCGACATGTTTGCGGGTATCATCACGGGAATCAACGTGGAGAATGTCGTGATTACCGGTCAGGGAACGATTGACGGCTGTGCAGACAAGAGTAACTGGTGGGACAATCCCAAGGTGAAACGCATCGCGTGGCGCCCGCGTATGATTTTTCTCAACAAATGCAGAAATGTCGTGCTTCATGGCATCACAGTACAGAACAGCCCTTCATGGAATATCCATCCTTATTTCTCCGAGAATCTGCGGTTTATCGGCATCTCTGTGCTGGGGCCGAAGGATTCGCCAAACACGGATGGCCTCGACCCGGAATCCTGCAAAAATGTGGAGATTGTCGGCGTTTATTTCTCGGTTGGCGACGACTGTATCGCCATCAAATCGGGCAAAATCTACATGGGTGCAAAGTACAAAACGCCCTCCGAGAACCTCACAATCAGAC